>JAGNUJ010000034.1 GCA_017987055.1 Giesbergeria sp. | reverse complement strand
GATGAAGAGCGGGTGACGGCCTGCGCCGGCGGCGGCGGTTTGCTGTGAAACGGCGCGCGCTTGATCCACAACAGCAGCGCGTGCCAGTGGATACGGGTGATAACGGCCAGCGTCAGCAGCGGATAGCGCCACAGCGCGTGGCGGCGGCTGGCAGCGGTGAGCGGCTGCAAGCGCCCGCCCATACCGGTCAACAGCAGCGCGCCTTGCTGGTCGTGGTAGTCGATGCGCAGGCGCGTGGTTTGCAAACCGTGCGCGCCGCTGCGCTGAAATTGAAAGCGGTAGCTGCCCTCAACCGGACAAAACGGCGAGACGTGGAACACTTTGTCCACCGCCATCTCTTGGCCGTACACCGGGTGGTCAAGCACGTAGGTGTGGCGCTCGCCAAAGGTGTTGTTGACCTCGGCGACGATGGCGCGCAGGCTGCCGTCAGTGCGGTGGCAGTACCAAAAGCTGACCGGCTTGAAGCTGTAGCCCAGCACGCGCGGGTAGCAGTGCAGCCAGATTTCGCCATCGACATCGGTGATGTTTTCGCGCGCCAGCAGCTCTTCCAGCCACGCCAGCGCGCCGCCTTGCTCGGCGCTGCGGCCGTCGCCGTGGTCAGCGTCATAAAACGCCAGCGCGCCGCGCCGATTGCGGGCGAGAACGCCGCTGGCCTCGGGCTGCTGGCGCAGGGTGCGCATAGGCAGCATTAAGAAAAAGGTGGGGTAGATAAAACGGTGCCGCTGCGGGCGCAGCCGGGTGTGCCACACATGGCCAAAGGCGATGTGCGGTGCGGCCGTGCTGTCGGCTTCAGCAGCGGCGGGCATGTTCATGCAGCCTTCAGGCGGCGCATTTGCGCCAGTAACAAATCGGCGGCGCGGTAGCCCGATTGCAGGCCATCTTCATGGAAGCCGTAACCCGTCCACGCGCCGCAAAACCAGGTGCTCTGCACGCCTTGCAGTTGCGGCACTTGCGCTTGGGCGGCGATGGCTCCCATATCAAACACCGGGTGGTCGTAATCAAACTCGGCCAGCACTTTGGCGGGGTCGATGGCGCGGGCTGGGTTGAGCGAGACGACGACCGGCTGGGCAAACGGCAGCGGCTGCAGGGCATTGATCCAGTAGTGCAAACACACCCGTGCCGCAACATCGGGGGCGCTGGCGGCGCGCTCGTAATTCCATGCCGCCCACACGCTGCGCCGGCGCGGCAGCACGTGGGTGTCGGTGTGCAGCACGGCGCGGTTGGGCTGGTAGCGGATGGCATCCAGCACCAAGCCTTCTTGCACGGTGGGTTGTGCCAGCAAACGCAGCGCTTGGTCGCTGTGTACAGCCATCACCACGGCATCAAAGCGCTCAACTTGCTCATCACCGGACGGACTGCGGCTGTAGATGTGGACACCGGCCGCGTCGCGCACGATGCGCCGCACTGGCGTGGACAGACGCGCGTCGTCCACGCCGCCTATCAGGTGCTCGACATACTGGCGCGCACCGCCGGCCACGGTGAACCACTGCGGCCGCTCGCTCACCTGCAGCAGCCCGTGGTTGTGGCAAAAACGAATCATGGTGGCGACCGGAAACAGCAGCATCTGATCGGTTGGGCAGCTCCAAATGCAGCCCAGCATCGGCAGAAAATACCAATCGCGAAACGCCGCGCCAAAGCGGTGCTGGTCTAAAAAGTCGCCCAGCGGCTGGCGCAGCGCAGCTTCTTCGCCCGACTCGGCCAGCGCGCTGCACAGGCGGTTAAAGCGCAGCAACTCTTGCAACATGCCCCAAAAGCGCGGGCGCAGCAGGTTGCGCTTTTGCGCAAACACGCTGCGCAGGTTGGAGCCGCTCCACTCCAGCGCGTGCGCGCCCAAAATGCCCGCGCCCGGCGCTTGGACGGAGAAGGACATATCCGAGTGCGATGTCGGCACGCCCAATGCCTCAAACAGCGCAATCAAGCCGGGGTAAGTGCGCTCGTTGAACACCAAAAAGCCGGTATCGACGCCGTGTGTCACCACTTGGCCGCTGGCATCGGGCAAGCTGACATCAACGGTGTGGGTGTGGCCGCCAAAATAGTCACCGGCTTCAAACAGCGTCACGCGCGCCTGTCCGCGCAAGCGGTGCGCCGCCGCCAAACCCGATACGCCTGACCCAATCACTGCAACCTGCATGAGCTTTGCCCTAAAAATGGGTGAAATTGATTAGACAAAATTATGTTTGTCTTAGACAATTTACGCAATACTAATTATTTTGTCCTATCTGTCGATGGATAACCCTGCACCCATCCCCACTGCCTTGCCGCCTACCGTTTACCCACTTACCGCCTGCCGCCCCATGAGCCACCTTGCAATGCCCCCCGAAATCGCCGCCCTGTCGATTGCCGCTGTCGAGCGCGAAACCGGCTTGGCCAAAGACACGCTGCGCGTCTGGGAGAAGCGCTATGGCTTTCCCGCACCGCTGCGCGATGCGGCGGGCGACCGGCTGTATCCAAACGCGCAGGTGGTGCAGCTCAAGCTGATTCGGCGGCTGTTGGATGCGGGTATGCGACCGGGCAAGGTGGTCGGACTGGACAACGATGCGCTGCAAGCCTTGCTGGCGCTGGACGGCACAACACTGGACAACGCCTTGCCTGCGGGCACAGCGGGCATAGCCAGTGCCACTCGACAAGCCCTACCGGCAGCGTGGCAAACGCCCGAAATACCCGCCCTGCTGGACGCCATTGCCGCGCACGACCCGCAGGCGCTGCGCCACGCGCTGCTGCAAGCGCAGTGGCGCATGGGCTTGGCACCTTTCGTCACCGAGGTGGTCGCGCCGCTGACCACCGCCGTCGGCGAGGCATGGGCGCAGGGGCGTTTTGAGATATTTGAAGAACACCTGTACACCGAGGTCATCACTGGCGTGCTGCGCTCGGCGATTGCCACACTGGCCATGCCGCCGCAGCCACCAGCGCCAGCCTTGGGATTACAAGGCCCACGTGTGCTGCTGACCACCCTGCCACGCGAGCCGCACGGCTTGGGGCTGCTGATGCTCGAAGCACTGCTGACACTGGAGGGCTGCGTGTGCATCTCGCTGGGCACGCAAACCCCGCTGAGCGACATCGTCCAAGCAGCGCAAGCCCACCGCACTGATGCAATAGCACTGAGCTTTACCAACCTGCAAAGCGGCTCCCTCGTTCTGAGCCAACTGCGCGAACTGCGCCGCCAACTACCGCCCAATCGCGCGCTGTGGGTGGGCGGCTCGTGCAGCGCGCTGTACCAAAAACCGCTGCTGGGGATCACTGCGGTGCAGAGCTTGTCGGCGCTGGCACCTTTGGTGACGCAGTGGCGCAGCGACAGCGCAGCAGCAACCAAATAACAACGCAACCCACCACACACCCCCCCCAAAGGCCACGCCATGCAATCACTCCCCCACGGTTATCGCGCACTGGTCATTGGTGCCTCCGGTGCCATTGGAGCGGCGATGGTGAAACAACTGCAAACCGACCCGCGCTGCGCTCAGGTGCTGGCGCTGGGCCGGGGCAGCACGCCGCCCATCGACTTTGCCGAGGAGGCCAGCATCGCCGCCGCCGCTCAATATCTGCGCAGCCAGCCGGACTTTGCACCGCTGCATTTGCTGGTGGTGGCCACCGGCATGCTGCACAGCGCCAGCGCCGGCCCCGAAAAACGCTTGGCTCAGTTGAACTACGCGCACCTGATGGCCAGCTTCACCACCAACACCTTTGGCCCGGCGCTGGTGCTGGCGCACTTTGCGCCGCTGCTGGCGCGGCAAGAGCGCAGCCTGTTTGCGGTTCTGTCGGCCAAAGTCGGCAGCATCGGCGACAACCGCTTAGGCGGCTGGTACAGCTACCGCACCTCCAAAGCCGCGCTGAATATGCTGGTCAAAACCGCCGCCATCGAGCTGGCGCGCACCCATCCCCAAGCGGTGTTGGCCGCGTTGCACCCGGGCACGGTCGATTCGCACCTGTCGGCCCCGTTTCGCGGCGCGGAGATTGGTCGGCCCGCCAGCGCCGCCGCCGCAGATTTGCTGGCGGTACTGGACGGCCTCAGCCCAGAAACTTCCGGCGGCTTTTGGGCTTATGACGGCAACGCCTTGCCGTGGTAAACCACCGCTTACCACCCACCTACTCGGAGAGAAAAACCATGCGCATCCTCCTCACCGGCGGCACCGGCCTGATTGGCCAAGCCCTGTGCCAACACTGGCAGCCACAAGGCCACGAACTGTGGGTTTGGAGCCGCCGCCCGCCAGCCGTGGCAGCGCTGTGCAGCGGCGCACGCGGCGTGGCCAAGCTAGAAGACTTGCCAGCGGATATGGCGTTCGATGCCGTCATCAACTTGGCTGGCGCCCCGATTGCCGACCGCCGCTGGACACAAAGCCGCCGCCAGTTGCTGCGCCACAGCCGCATCGAGCTGACGCGCACGCTGGTCGATTGGATGACGCGCCAAGCCACGCCCGCGCCGGTATTGATCTCGGGTTCTGCCACCGGCTGGTATGGCAACCAAGGCGAGCAACTGCTGGACGAGGCCAGCGCCAGCGGCCCGGCTGACTTTGGCAGCGAGCTGTGCCACGCGTGGGAACAAGAGGCCGAGCGCGCCCGGCAATGGGGCGTGCGCGTGGTGCTGCTGCGCACTGCGCCGGTGCTGTCGCCGACAGGGGGAATGCTGGGCAAACTGCGCCTGCCGTTCAGCTTGGGGCTGGGCGGGCGATTGGGCAGCGGCCAGCAGTGGATGCCGTGGATTGCCTTGCAAGACGAAGTGGCGCTGATTGATTTTTTGCTGCACCACACCGAGTGCAGCGGCGTCTTCAACGCCTGCGCGCCGGGGCTGGTGCGCAACGCGCAATTCACCCAAGCGTTGGCGACTGCACTGCACCGCCCCGCCATCCTGCCGGCACCGGCGTGGGCGCTGCAGCTGGCGCTGGGGGAGATGTCGGTGTTGCTGCTGGGCGGCCAGCGCCTGCAACCGCGCCGCGCGCTAGAGGCAGGCTTTGTGTTTCGCTATCCCGAGCTGGGCGCGGCGCTGGCGCAGTTGGTGTGAATGCAGCGCATCAAATTTAATAGCTGCTAGCGCCCGTATTTAAAGGGCTAGAGGCCAAAAACACTCTAAATCGCCCACAGGCTAAACCTCAGACGTTGAACAAAAAGTTCAGCACGTCGCCGTCTTTGACCACGTATTCCTTACCTTCCGCACGCATCTTGCCGGCATCTTTAGCGCCTTGCTCGCCCTTGCACTGGATGAAATCATCAAACGCAATGGTTTGGGCGCGGATGAAGCCGCGCTCGAAATCGCCGTGGATTACGCCAGCGGCCTGCGGGGCGGTGTCACCGATGCGAATCGTCCAAGCGCGCACTTCTTTGACACCGGCGGTGAAGTAGGTTTGCAGGCCCAGCAGCTTGTAAGCGGCGCGGATCAGGCGGTCCAGGCCTGGCTCGCTTTGGCCGATTTCGGCCAAGAACATTTTTTTGTCCTCGTCGTCCATCTCGCTCAACTCGGCTTCGATCTTGGCGCAGATGGCCACCACCGGCGCGCCTTGCTTGTCAGCGTATTCGCGCAGGCGGTCGAGGAAGGGGTTGTTCTCAAAACCGTCTTCGGCCACGTTGGCGACAAACATCGCAGGCTTGGCCGTAATCAGCGAGAACTGCTTGACCAGGGGCAGCTCTTCTTTGCTGAATTCGAGCGCGCGCACTGGAGTGTTTTCGTTCAGCGCCGCTTGGCATTGCTCCAGCAGCGCCACCAGCTTGATGGCGTCCTTGTCGCCAGAACGGGCGGTTTTGGTGTGGCGGTGCAGCGCTTTTTCGACCGTAGCGAGGTCAGCCAAACACAGCTCGGTTTGGATGACTTCGATGTCGGAGATCGGATCGACCTTGCCAGCAACGTGGATCACGTTGTCGTCTTCAAAGCAGCGCACCACGTTGACGGTGGCATCGGTTTCGCGGATATGCGCTAAAAACTTGTTGCCCAAGCCTTCGCCGGTGCTGGCACCAGCGACCAAGCCGGCAATGTCAACAAACTCGACAATCGCCGGCACGATGCGCTCGGGGGTGATGATTTCAGCCAGTTGCTGCAGGCGCGGATCGGGCACTTCGACCACGCCAGTGTTGGGCTCAATGGTGCAGAAGGGGTAGTTTTCGGCGGCGATGCCGGCCTTGGTCAGCGCGTTGAAGAGGGTGGATTTGCCGACGTTGGGCAGACCCACGATGCCGCATTGGAGGCTCATGGCAGGGCTTTCTAGGTTTCAAGGGGGACAAACCCGGCATTTTAGGCCGCTCCTACAATCGCCCTATGCCGCAAAAATTTGATGTCTGTATCCGCGGGGCTGGCATTGTCGGCCACACCCTAGCCCTGTTGCTCGCCCGTGAGCGGCTGCGTGTGGCGCTGGTCGCGCCTCCCACTGCCAAACCGTCTAACGCAGCCGACGGCGATGTGCGCGCCTACGCGCTCAACACCGCGTCGCGCCAAGTGCTCGAATCGCTGCGCACTTGGCCGGACGAAGTCCACGCCACGCCCATCACGCAAATGCAAGTCTGGGGCGACCAAGGTGCCAGCGTCTGCTTTGACGCGGCCGAGCAGGGCGTGTCAGCGCTGACGTGGATTGTTGACGTGCCCGCGCTAGAGCAGCGCTTGGCCGAGGCCGTGCGCTACCAGCCGCAGGTCGAATGGGTCAGCGCCCCGGTGCCCGCAGCGCTGACAGCGATTTGCGAAGGCCGCGCCAGCCGCACCCGCGCCGAGTGGGGTGTGGAGTTTGATGTCACCCCCTACCCACAGCACGCCATTGCCACGCGCATTGCCTGCGAACGGCCGCACGGCCAAGTGGCGCGGCAGTGGTTTTCGCAGGGCACTATCTTGGCTTTTTTGCCGTTGGGCGGTGCCGAGGGGAACTCTGCCGCCGTGGTCTGGTCAGTCCCCCCGGAGCAAGTGCCCGGTTTACTGGCGCTGGACGACGACGCGTTTGCACAATGCCTGCAAGCGGCCAGCCACGGCGCGCTGGGCAGCCTGCGCATGACCAGCGAGCGCGCCACCTGGCCGCTGCAACTGGCGCAGGCGCGCCAATGGTGCGGCGCCATCGAGCCAACCCACAGCGACAGCGCTAGCTGGGTGCTGGCCGGCGACGCAGCGCACAACGTACACCCGCTGGCCGGACAAGGGCTGAACTTGGGGCTGGGCGACGTGCAAGCGCTGGCGCAAATTTTGCGTGAGCGCGGCAACTGGCGCAGCGTCGGCGACCTGCGTTTGCTGCGCCGCTACGAGCGCCAGCGCAAAGCCGCCATCTTGCCCATGGGGCTGACAACCGATGGGTTGCAGCAATTGTTTTCGCGCCCCGAAAACCCGTGGCAACTGCTGCGCAACTGGGGAATGACCAACTTTGAACGCAGCGGTCCACTGAAAAACTGGATTGCCCGCCGCGCGATGGGTTCGCACTGAACTGCGTCCCACCGCCTGCCCACCACTCGACCGACCACACATGAAATTGATTCCCTCCCTGCTCGCCGCTGCCGCTTTGGGCTTGAGCCTGTCCAGCGCCGCCTTTGCCCAAGAAAGCGCCATCCGCAAAACCTTGGCCGAGCGCATTCCGCAGCTCGACAAAATCGACGAAGTGCAAACCACGCCGATGGCCGGGCTGTACGAAGTGCGCGTCGGCACCGATGTGTTCTATACCGACGCCAAGGGCAATTTTTTGATTCAGGGCGAGCTGATTGACACCAAAGCGCGGCGCAACCTGACCGAAGACCGCATCGCCAAATTGAGCGCCGTGGACTTTGGCGCGCTGCCGATGAAAGACGCCTTCATCACCGTGCGCGGCGACGGCAAGCGCCAATTGGCGGTGTTTGCCGACCCCAACTGCGGCTATTGCAAGCGCTTTGAACGCGACCTGCAAAAGATTGACAACGTCACCGTCTACACCTTTCTTTATCCCATCCTCAGCCCCGATTCCGCCGAGAAATCGCGCAACATCTGGTGCGCCAAAGACCGCACCACCTCGTGGGATGACTGGATGCTGCGCGACAAAACCCCCACCGATGCCAGCTGCGACACGGGCGCGCTGCAACGCAACTTGGCGTTTGGCAAGAAACACAAAATCACCGGCACACCCACGCTCATCCTGAGCGACGGCAGCCGCGTCCCCGGCGCCATCGCTGCGGCGGACTTGGAAAAGCGCCTGACCAGCGCGATGAATGCCGCCAGCCCCACCAAAACCTCCAGCGCCCGCTGATCGCTATGCCCGCAAGCCCCATACCTGCCGCTGCCATCCACTACCGCGTTGAAGTCGCCGACCTGCACGCGCACCTGTTTCGCGTCACGCTGACGGTGGCCGCGCCGCAGCCGCAGCAAGCGCTGTCACTGCCGGTGTGGATTCCGGGCAGCTATTTGGTGCGCGAGTTCAGCAAAAACCTGCAAGGACTGCGCGCTAGCCAAGGCGGCGCCAGCGTGGCGCTGGTGCAGCAAAACAAACAGCGCTGGCAGGTGGCCTGCGACAGCGCGCAGCCGCTGCAAGTGCAGTACGAGGTCTATGCCAACGACCCGTCGGTGCGCAGCGCCAGCTTGGAAGCGACGCGCGGCTTCTTTAACGGCACCAGCCTGTGCTTAGCCGTCGAAGGCTTCACCGACCAGCGCTGCACGATGGAGATAATTACTCCTGAAATGAGAGCTGCTAGCGCCCGTATCCAGTGCGTTACAGGCCTATTTCCCTTAAATATTGATACCGACGGCTTTGGTGTGTACCAAGCGGCGGACTACGACGAGCTGGTCGATTGCCCGGTCGAAATCGGCGATTTTTGGAGCGGCAGCTTCGAGGCGGGCAGCGTGGCGCACCGCTTCATCGTCGCCGGTGCTGCGCCGTCGTTTGATAGCCAACGCCTGCTGGCCGATGCGCGCAAAATTTGCGAAACCGCCATTGCCTTTTGGCACGGCGAGGGCCAGCCGCCGTTTGACAGCTATTTGTTCATGCTCAACGCCGTCCACGACGGCTACGGCGGGCTGGAGCACCGCAACAGCACAGCGCTGATTTGCGCCCGCAGCGACCTGCCGCGCACCAGCGCACCGCAGACCAACGACGGCTACACCACGCTGCTCGGCCTGATCAGCCACGAATACTTTCACGCGTGGAACGTCAAACGCCTGCGCCCGAGCGAATTTTCCCGCTACGACTACCGCCAAGAGAACTACACCGAACTGCTGTGGTTTTTTGAAGGCTTCACCAGCTATTACGACGACCTGCTGCTGCGCCGCGCCGGCCTGCTCGATGACGCGGCCTACCTCAAGCTGCTGAGCAAAAGCATCAACCAAGTGCTGCAAGCGCCCGGCCGCTACGTTCAAAGCGTCGCCCAAGCCAGTTTTGACGCGTGGGTGAAGTTTTATCGCATGGACGAGAACACGCCCAACGCCACCATCAGCTACTACAGCAAAGGCGCGCTGGTGGCGCTGTGCCTCGACCTGACGCTGCGCAACGAAGGCAGCACGCTGGACGACGTGATGCGCACGCTGTGGCAGCGCTGCGAGGGCGGGGCTATGGCCGAGAGCGACCTGCGCGCGGTGCTGCAACAGCTGACAGGACGTTCGTTTGACGCGGAAATCGACGCTTGGGTCCACAGCACAGCTGATTTGCCGCTGGCCCAACTGCTGGCGGCACACGGCGTAGCGCTGCAGCCGGAGGCGGCGCAACCGGCCCAGCGCCTCGGTCTGCGCGTGAGCGAAAACCACGCGGTGCAGATCAAAACCGTGCTGCGCGGCGGCTTGGCCGAGCGCGCTGGCATGGCAGCGGGCGACGAATGGTTAGGCATTGAGGTGGATGGCCAAGGCTGGCGCTTGAGCAAACTAGAACAACTGCAGCTGCTGGCCGGCGACGGCGCCGCCATCACCGCCCTCGTCAGCCGCGATGGGCGTTTGCTGCGCTTGCCGCTGCCGTTGCCACTGCACCAGCCGGCTGACGCGGCCAGCGACACGGTCGCCCTGCACATCACCGACGCTGGCGCCGTGCAGCGCTGGTTATAGTCACCCATTCGCAACCCCAACGGAGATAGACCTTGACCTACGAATGCATTGAAGTCCGCACCGAAGCCGAAAAAGTAGGCGTCATCACGCTCAACCGCCCCAAGCAACTCAACGCGCTGAACGATCAGCTGATGGACGAGCTGGGCCAAGCGCTCAAAGCCTTTGATGCCGACGAAAAAATCGGCTGCATCATCCTCACCGGCAGCGAAAAAGCCTTTGCTGCGGGCGCCGACATTGGCGCAATGGCCACCTACAGCTTTGCCGACGTCTACAAAGGCGACTACATCGGCCGCAACTGGGAACAAATCCGCAGCATCCGCAAGCCGGTGATTGCCGCCGTCAGCGGCTTCGCCTTGGGCGGCGGCTGCGAGCTGGCGATGATGTGCGACTTCATCATTGCCGCTGACAACGCCAAGTTTGGCCAGCCAGAAATCAAGCTGGGCGTCATTCCCGGCGCCGGCGGCACGCAGCGCCTGCCACGCGCTGTCGGCAAAGCCAAAGCGATGGACATGGCTTTGACCGGGCGCATGATGAACGCCGCCGAAGCCGAAAGCGCCGGCCTCGTCAGCCGCGTCGTCGCGCTGGACAAGCTGCAAGAAGAGGCGCTGGGCGCTGCGCTGGTCATCAGCGACTTCTCGCAAATTGCGGTCATGGCCGCCAAAGAGTCGGTCAACCGCGCCTTTGAAGGCACGCTGAACGACGGCATCATGTTTGAGCGGCGCTTGTTCCACGCGCTGTTTGCCACGCAAGACCAAAAAGAAGGCATGGATGCTTTCGTCAACAAACGCAAAGCTTTGTTCACACACCAGTAAAAATGCCCTATAATCTGCGGCTTCGGTGATATAGCTCAGTTGGTTAGAGCGCAGCATTCATAATGCTGATGTCGGTGGTTCAAATCCACCTATCACCACCAAATACCAAACCCGCACCGCGCAAGCCGTGCGGGTTTTTTTATTGTCCTTTCCCGTCCTTCAACAGCCACTGGATACACACCATGCTTCGCTGCCTGACACGGCCTCGTGCCGCCCCCACCCCTTTATTTAGCGCCGCCCTCGGCAGTTTGCTGCTTGCGGCCAGCGCCCAAGCGCAACAGCTGCCGCAGCCGCCCCAGTTGCCCCAGCTGCCGCAACTACAGGCACACGAAACCAACCAAACGCGCCATTTTCCGAATGCGGCCCTGCGAGGCACCTTGGTCGTCACCGGCTTGTACGAAGCGCAGCTCAACGGCAAGCCAGTGCGCATGGCGCCGGGCATGCGCCTGTTCAGCACCAGCAACGCGCTGACGCCCATACACACCGTCGTCGGCACCTCGCTGACGGTCAATTACGTCAACGAGCCCAGCACCGGCATGTTGATTTCCGCCTGGATTTTGAGCCCCAGCGAAGCTGCACAAAAGCGAGCCAAAGAATGAGCAAAAAAGTATTTATCAAGACCTTCGGCTGCCAGATGAACGACTACGACTCCGACAAGATGTTGGACGTACTGCACGCCGCCGAAGGCTATGAGACCACGCAAGACGTGGAAGAAGCTGACCTGATTTTGTTCAACACCTGCTCGGTGCGCGAGCGGGCGCAAGAGAAGGTGTTTAGCGACCTCGGCCGCATCAAACACCTCAAAGCCAAGGGCGTAAAAATTGGCGTTGGCGGTTGTGTTGCCAGCCAAGAAGGCGCGGCCATCATCAAGCGTGCGCCGTATGTCGATGTGGTGTTTGGCCCGCAAACCCTGCACCGCCTGCCCGAGCTGCTCAACCAACGCACGCTGCAAAACCGCGCGCAGGTGGACATCAGCTTCCCGGAGATTGAGAAGTTTGACCACCTGCCGCCGGCGCGCGTCGAAGGCGCCTCGGCCTTTGTCTCGATCATGGAAGGCTGCAGCAAATACTGCAGCTACTGCGTCGTGCCGTATACGCGCGGCGAAGAGGTCTCGCGGCCGTTTGACGACGTGCTGGTCGAAGTCGCCGGCCTCGCTGACCAAGGCGTGAAAGAGGTCACGCTGCTGGGGCAAAACGTCAACGCCTATCAAGGCAAGATGGGTGACACCGCCGAGATGGCCGACTTTGCACTGCTGCTGGAATATGTCTGCGAAATTCCGGGTATTGAGCGCGTGCGCTACACCACCAGCCATCCCAACGAGTTCACGCCGCGCCTGATTGCGGCTTATGCCGAGTTGCCCAAACTGGTCAGCCACCTGCACCTGCCGGTGCAGCACGGCAGCGACCGGATTTTGATGGCGATGAAGCGCGGCTACACCGCGATGGAATACAAAAGCACGGTGCGCAAACTGCGCGCGATTCGCCCTGAGATGGCGATGAGCAGCGACTTCATCGTCGGCTTTCCGGGCGAGACCGAAGAAGACTTCGCCAAGATGATGAAGCTGATTGACGACGTCCACTTTGACAACAGCTTCAGCTTCATCTTCAGCCCGCGCCCCGGCACGCCAGCCGCCAATCTGCACGACGACACACCGCACGAGGTCAAACTGCGCCGTCTGCACGAGTTGCAAGCCGCCATCAACGCCAACATCAAAAGCATCAGCGAAAGCCGCGTCGGTAGCGTGCAGCGCCTGCTGGTCGAAGGTGCCTCCAAGCGCGACGCCACCGAGCTGATGGGCCGCACCGAGTGCAATCGCGTGGTCAACTTCGTCGGCCAGCCGCGCCTACTGGGGCAGATGGTGGATGTGACCATCACCGAAGCCAAGGCCTACACGCTGCGTGGTGAGGTGCTGACGCGCGAAGGCGCCTAAACGCAACATCGCTTGCACAACAAAAAAGCGCCTCGAAAGGCGCTTTTTTGTGTTGTATTTTTGGCGGAGGCTGTGAGATTCGAACTCACGGACAGTTTCCCGTCGGCAGTTTTCAAGACTGCTGGTTTAAACCACTCACCCAAACCTCCGAATGGCAAGCGCGTATTCTAGCCGCCTGCCGAACCACTTTTAGTCTTTTTGGTTCGCTGCCGCATCGGCTGCGGCCAGCGCCGTCATGTTGAGCACGCGGCGCACGGTGGACGACGGGGTCAGCACATGGGCCGATGCCGAACAGCCGAGCAAAATCGGGCCAATGGTGGTGCCATGGCCGCCAGTGATTTTCAGCACGTTGAACAAGATGTTGGCGGCGTCCAAGTTGGGACAAATCAACACGTTGGCTTCGCCGTGCAGGGTGGACTCTTCAACGATGCGCCCGCGCACCGCTTCAGACAGCGCCGCGTCGCCGTGCATTTCGCCATCGCACTCAATGTGCGGCGCCGCCTTGACGAACAAATCGCGCGCTTTGCGCATTTTCAGCGCCGAGGGGCGGCTGGACGATCCATACATCGAGTGCGACAAAAATGCCACCTTGGCCGGCACGCCAAAGCGCTGCACTTCTTCGGCCGCCATCAGCGCGATGCTGGCCAGCAGCTCGGCATCCGGGTCTTCGTTGATGTAGGTGTCGGCAATGAACAGGGTGTGCTTTTCCAGCATCAGCGCGTTCAGCGTCGCCAAGCCGGGCGCACCGTCTTTCAGACCCAGCACCGATTGCACATGGGCGACGTGGCCGTCAAATTTGCCGACCAAGCCGCACAGCATCGCGTCCGCGTCCCCGACATGCACCATCAGCGCGGCAATCAAGGTGTTGGAGCGGCGCACTGCCGCCTTGGCCGCATCCGGCGTGACGCCGTTGCGCCCCATCAGGCGGTGGTAGGTTTCCCAATATTGGCGGAAACGCGGGTCGTCGTCCGGGTCGCAGACTTCGACGTTGACGCCGGGCTGCAGGCGCAGGCCGGCGGCGCTGATGCGCGCTTGGATGACGGCGGGCCGGCCAATCAAAATCGGCCGCGCCAGACCGTCGTCGATAGCAGTTTGCGCGGCGCGCAGCACGCGCTCGTCTTCGCCCTCGGCGTAGGCGACGCGCTTCAAGTTGGCCTTGGCGGTGGCAAACACCGGGCGCATAAACATGCTGGTTTGGTAGACAAAGCGCGACAGGCTTTCGCGGTACGCCTCGATATCGGCAATCGGGCGCGTGGCCACGCCCGACTCGGCTGCGGCTTGCGCAACTGCGGGCGCAATACGCAAGATCAGGCGCGAGTCAAACGGCGTCGGAATCAGGTAGTCGGGGCCAAAACGCAGCTCTTTGCCGACGTAGGCCGCGGCCACTTCGGGGCTCATTTCTTCTTTGGCGAGGTCGGCAATTTGGCGCACGCAGGCCAGCTTCATTTCCTCGGTGATTTTGGTGGCACCGCAATCGAGCGCACCACGGAAGATGTACGGAAAGCACAACACGTTGTTGACCTGGTTCGGGTAGTCCGAGCGGCCAGTCGCCATGATGCAGTCGGGGCGCACCGCCTTGGCCAACTCGGGGCGAATCTCAGGCTCGGGATTGGCCAGCGCCAAGATGATCGGCTTGTCGGTCATGGTTTTCAGCATCTCGGCCGTCAACACGCCGGGGGCAGAGCAGCCCAAAAACACGTCCGCGCCGTTGACCGCATCGGCCATCGTGCGCGCCTCGGTTTTTTGCGCAAAGCGGGCTTTGGACTCGTCGTAGCCACCGGGGCGGCCTTCGTAAATCACCCCCTTGGAATCGCAAACGAAGATGTTCTCAAGGCGCACGCCCAAACCCACCATCACGTTCAGGCAGGCCAGCGCGGCAGCGCCGGCGCCCGAGACCGCGATTTTGACGCTGCCAATGTCTTTGCCTACCAGCTCCAAACCGTTGAGCAGCGCGGCGCTGGAGATGATGGCCGTGCCGTGCTGGTCGTCGTGGAACACCGGAATGTTCATGCGCTTGCTCAGCTCGCGCTC
>JAGNUJ010000121.1 GCA_017987055.1 Giesbergeria sp. | reverse complement strand
GCGACCGGGCCTTGCTTGGGCTCGCAAGCGTCGTCCACCGCGACCAATTCGATTTTCTTGCCATTGATGCCGCCCGCAGCGTTGGCCATCTCAACCGCGGTAGTCGCGCCTTCTTTGACCATGTCACCGTATTGGGTCAGCGCGCCGGTGGTCGGAATCACCATGGCAATTTTGATGTTCTGCGCGTGGGCAGCTGAAAACAGCATGGTGCCGGCCAGACCCATAGCGGCGACGACGGTCTTGAAACGAAACGGAGTGCTCATGGAAAAATCTTTCAAAAATGAAGCCAAGCCTGCAGGGCTGAGAACCAGCCCAAACGAACAGAGCGCTCGGGCTATCAGGCAAAGCAGTTTAAAGCGCTTTTTTGCTTCTGCGCAGCAGGGATTTCCGGGGAGATGGGTACCAATTGCGCCAATTACGGCTGTAACAGCGCGTTAATGGCCTGCACGTCAGCTTCAGTCAGCGTACCAGCGGCTTGGCGCAGTTTGAGCTTGCCTAGCAACAGGTTGTAGCGCGCCTGCGCCAAGTCGCGCTTGGTTTGGTAGAGCTGGCTTTGCGCGTTAAGCACATCGATGTTAATGCGCACGCCTACTTGGTAACCCAGCTGATTGGCCTCCAGCGCGCTTTGGCTCGACAGCTCAGCCGCTTCGAGCGCTTTGACCTGACCTTGGCCCGACTGCACCCCATAAAAAGCAGCGCGCGTGTTTTGCGCGAGGGTGCGGCGCAGGTCGTCAAAATCAGCACGGACTTTGTCTTGCAGCGCCAGCGTTTCTTTGACGCGGTTTTGCACCGCAAAGCCAGCAAACAGCGGCAGGTTCAGCGCCACGCCAATGCTGGCGTTATTGACGCGGCTGTTGACGCCCGGCAGCGTCATGGTGCCGTTGGGTGAGCGCTGCACGTTGTAGCCCGCTTGCAAATCAACCGTCGGCAGATGGCCGGTTTGGGCTTTTTGGGTTTCCAACTCGGCCACGGCCAGCGCTATCGCGGCTTGGCGCAGCAGCGGCTGGGTGGTGGCGTCTTGGGCTTGCTGCACCCAAGCGGCCACGTTGTCTGGCTCCAGCGCCAACAACGGCAGGGGTGGCAGCGGTGTTGCCAATGGCAGTGGCTGGGTTGCGTCTTTGCCGACGAGTTGATCCAGTGCCAGATTTTTGACGCGCAAATCATTTTCAGCCGCAATTTCTTGCGCTCTGACCAAGTCAAAGCGCGCCTGCGCTTCGCGCGAGTCGGTAACGGTGCTGGTGCCAACCTCAAAATTGCGCTTAGCAGCGGCCAGTTGTTCGGAAACAGCGGCTTTTTGCGCCTGCACAAAAGTCAGCGTGTCTTGCGCCGCCAGCACGTCAAAATAGCCTTGGCTAACGCGTACCAGCAGGTCTTGCGTGGCCGCGTCCAACTGCGCCCGCGCTAGATCGACACCATGCAAACCTTGTTGCAGTGCAATGCGATTGGCGGGACGGTACAGCGGTTGGCTGGCGTTGATGCCAACGCTTTGTGTGGTCATGCCGCTGGTGGCGCGGCTAGGCAATGTCGAGGCGCTGAGCTCGTTGTGCGCACGCGAGACACTGCCCGAGAGCGCCGCGCTGGGCAGCAAGCCGGCGCGGGCTTGGTCAGCGCGAGCAACTGAGGCATCCAACTGCGCTTTGGCCGACTGCCACGGCGCATCGTAGCTGCGCGCGGCATTCAACAGCTCAACCAAGCTTTGCGCTTGGACCGGTGCCAACGCAGCGCTGCCCAGCGCTAAACCCAATCCCACACCTAAACGCCAAGACAAAGAGAGCGATCGAAGCGGCTGCATGTGGAGAGATCCTTGTTGAATTGGAGACCGATGCGGGGTGATGCGGGGTTGAGTCCAACCCAACCTGCGAATGCCGCGCATCAAAATTAATAGCTGCTAGCGCCCGTGTTTAAAGGGCTAGAGGCCAAAAACAGTATAAATTTGCACGCAGACGGCTAATACTGTGGCACCGATGCATCCAGCTCGCGCGACCACGCGCTGATGCCGCCGGTGATGTTGGCCACCGCCTCAAAGCCGTGCTGCACTAAAAACGCCGCCACGCTTTGGCTGCGCATTCCGTGGTGGCACAGGCAGGCAATGGGGCGGGTTTTGTCCAACTCGGCCAAGCGGGCGGGAATGCTTTGCATTGGCATAGCCAGCGTCTCTAAGCCTCCCAAGCTCTCAAAGCCTTGCGGCGCTTTAATGCTGGCAATTTGCAGCTCCCAAGGCTCGCGCACATCCAGCACCAGTGGCGCCAAACCGGGCGGAGCGTCACCGTTGGCGGCGAGTTGCTCAAACCAAACTTGTAGTTGCACGGGACGAACGTGGGCAATCATGGTTTAGAACTTAAAAGACGCTGGCTCGGGGAAGTTGACCAAGCGCGCAGCATTGGTGTCCCATGGAATGGTAGTCACAAAGCGGTCGCCAATGCGCTGCACAAAGGTGGCGCGCATGACCGGGTCTTGCCCAGTGATAGCGCCCAAACGGCCACCGTCGCGCAGTTGCGCCAGCAGCTCTTGTGGCACGGCAGCGACCGAACCGCTCAGCACAATGACATCAAACGGGCCTTCGGCAATGGTGCCCGGCGCTGCGCCATCGGCTTGGCGCACGGTGACGTTGCTAACGCCTGCGCTTTCTAGGTTCTCACGCGCCATTTCGGCCAGCTCGGGGACGATTTCTAGCGTGACGACATGGTGGGCGCGGTGGGCCAGCAGCGCAGCCATGTAGCCAGAACCGGCACCAATTTCGAGTACGCGCTCGTGCTTTTGAATTTTCAAGTCTTGCAACATGCGCGCTTCAATTTTGGGCGCCAGCATGCACAGGCCGGTGCGCTCAATGTCTTCGGGCGCGCCGTACAGCGGAATTTCCATGTCCATAAAGGCCATGCCGCTGCAAGCGGGCGGCACGAACTGCTCGCGCTTGACGTGGGCCAATGCCGCCAAAATTTCTACATCGTGTACCAGCCAAGTCTTAATTTGCTGCTCAACCATGTTGTAGCGGGCTTGCTCGACCGGGTCGTTGACGAGTTCAGGGGGCGAGTTCAGGGGCATGTTCATGGTAAATCTCCAGATAAAGCAAAAAAGTGGCGGCGATCAGGACAAACCGTCAATTCTAGGGCGGCACTGCCCCTTGCCTGCCAGAACCCGGCGTGCCCATTGCGCCAAATCGTCCATATAGCAATACATCACCGGCACCACCACCAGCGTCAGCAGCGACGAGGTGATGACGCCGCCAATCACCGCTTGGCCCATTGGGGCGCGCTGCTCGGAGCCTTCGGTCAGTGCAAAGGCCAGCGGCGCCATGCCAAAAATCATCGCCAGCGTGGTCATCAAAATCGGGCGCAGGCGCACGCGAGCGGCCAGCAGCAGCGCCTCGGCGCGCTCTAGGCCAGCGTGCATTTGGCCATCGTCGCCCATGTGTTCGCTGCGGGCGCGGATGGCAAAGTCCACCAGCAAGATGGCGTTTTTCGTCACCAAACCCATCAGCATCACCACGCCAATGATGGAAAACATCGACAGCGCCGAGCCAAACATCAGCAGCGCCAGCACCACCCCAATCAGCGTCAGCGGCAGCGCGGTCATGAGCGCCAGTGGCTGCACAAAGCTTTTGAACTGGCTGGCCAAAATCATGTAGATAAACACAATCGCCAGCACCAGCGCCGAGATGGCGTAGCCAAACGCCTCGCTCATATTTTTCGTCGCGCCACCAAACTGGTAACGGTAGCCGGGCGGAAAAGCCACCGTGGCCAGCGCCGCCTTGATGTCGCTAGAGACTTCACCGGTCGAGCGCTGGTCAATGTTGGCGTTGAGGGAGACTTCGCGCGTCAGGTCGCGGCGGTTGATTTGGTTCGGGCCGGTGGACTCGCGCACGCTGGCCACTTGGTTCAGGCGCACGATGCGGCTCTGGCCATCGGCGCCCGTCACGGTAAATGGCAGGCGTTCCAAATCTTGCGGCGTGCTGCGCGCTTCGGGTGCCAAGCGCACGTTGACATCGTAGGCTTGGTCATCCGGTGCGCGCCAGTTGCCGACGGTTTGGCCGGCGATCAGCGTGCGCAAAGCATTCGCCATCGACGCCACGTTCAGCCCCAAATCAGAGGCCGCATCGCGGCGCACCTGCACGTCAATCACCGGCTTGTCGTTTTTCAGGCTGGAATCCAAATCGACCAAGCCGGGAATGCCGCGAATTTTGTCGCTGACGGTTTGCGTCAGGCGCGCCAGCTCTTGCAAATCAGGTCCTTGCAGCGAGAACTCGATTTGCTTTTGCCCGCCCATCGGGTCCAGCAGGCCGACGTGCGTCACGGTGATGCCGGGAATTTGCTGCAACTGCTGGCGCAGCACGCTGGACATGTCATCGACGCTGCGGCTGCGCTGGTTGCGATCGACCAAGCGGATGTAGATGTTGGAATACATCTTGCCCTGCGCGCTGCCAGTGTTCAGCGTCGAGAGGGTGTAGCGCACCTCGGGCAACTCGCGCACCAGCGCTTCGACTTGGCGGGTCTTGGCCTCGGTGGTCTCCAGCGACGAGCCGACCGGGGTGTAGAAGTTGATCGCAGTTTCTGAGAAATCGGCCTTGGGCACAAACTCGGTGCCCAGCAGCGGCACCATAAAAATGCTGGCGATAAAAATCGCTCCGGCAAGCGCCAAAGTGCTCAATTTATGCACCAGCGCCCAACCCAAAATGCGCTGATAACCCTGCGCCAGCCGTTCGGTGCTGCGGTCAAACCAGCTGGTGACGCGGCCAATGGTTTTGTCGTAAAAATTGCGCGGCGGCTCGGCACTGTCGCCCGCCACACCATGCCGGTGGATGCTCGGGTCGTGCCAAATGCTCGACAGCATCGGGTCCAGCGTGAAGCTGACAAACATCGAAATCAGCACCGCCACGGCAATCGTCAGGCCAAACTCGTGAAAAAACTTGCCGATGATGCCGCCCATAAAACCAATCGGCAAAAACACCGCGACGATAGACAGCGTGGTCGCCAGCACGGCCAGCCCAATTTCTTGCGTACCGTCGAGCGAGGCCGTGAAATTGTCTT
>JAGNUJ010000033.1:12675-14940 GCA_017987055.1 Giesbergeria sp. | reverse complement strand
ATGAAGAATGAAAGAGAGAACGCAGCCGCTGATAGGTGGCTATTGCTGGCGGAAACCTTGGGTAAATTTCCACTGTGCAGTTCTAGAGTGGCATAAAAAAAAGGAGCTTAAGCTCCTTTTTTATGCATGCCTTTAGCGGCGGTTTATAGCACGCTCGATTACATGACCCCTTGCGCCAGCATGGCGTCAGCCACCTTCACAAAGCCTGCGACGTTTGCGCCGTTGATATAGCTGACGCTACCATCGGCGCGGCGGCCATATTGCAAGCAAGCGGCGTGAATGCCTTGCATGATCATCAACAAGCGCGCGTCCACTTCTTCTGCCGTCCACGACAGACGCATGGCGTTTTGGCTCATCTCCAGCCCCGAGGTTGCCACGCCACCAGCGTTGCTGGCCTTGCCCGGTGCGTACAACACACCAGCGGCTTCAAACAGTTTTGCCGCTTCGTTGGTGCAAGGCATGTTGGCACCTTCGGCTACGCAGATCACGCCGTTTTTGATCAGCACGGCCGCATCGTGTTCGTCCAGCTCGTTTTGCGTCGCGCAGGGCAGGGCGACATCGACCTTGATATGCCACGGACGCACACCGGCTTCAAAACGCGTGCCGGTGCGCTGGGCATAGTCGCTGACGCGGCCATATAAGTCATTTTTCACTTCCATCAGGATGGCGAGTTTTTCTCGGGTGAAGCCGTCTTCGTCAATCACCGTGCCGCTCGAATCGGACACTGTCACCACTTTGGCACCCATTGCCATCGCTTTTTCAATGGCGTACTGCGCCACGTTGCCTGCGCCCGAGACTGAAACGCGCAAGCCGTCAAAGCTGCGACCTTGTTGCTTGAGCATCTCTTGCGCAAAGTAGACCGTGCCGTAGCCAGTGGCTTCTGGGCGAATCAGCGAGCCGCCATACGACAAGCCTTTGCCGGTAAAGACGCAGTCAGCGCGGTTGCTGAGTTTTTTGTACATACCAGCGATAAAGCCAATCTCGCGGCCACCGACACCGATGTCGCCGGCCGGTACGTCAGTGTCCGCGCCGATGTGGCGAAACAGCTCTGACGTAAAGGCTTGGCAAAAACGCATGATCTCGCCTTGGCTCTTGCCCTTGGGGTCAAAGTCAGAGCCACCCTTGCCGCCGCCCATAGGCAGGGTCGTCAGGGCGTTTTTGAAAGTTTGCTCGAAAGCTAAGAACTTCAGCACCGACAGCGTGACCGATGGGTGAAAGCGCAGACCGCCTTTGTACGGGCCAATCGCCATGCTGTGCTGGATGCGGTAGCCGCGGTTGACTTGCACCGTGCCGCTGTCATCGCTCCAGCAGACGCGGAACATGACGATGCGCTCGGGTTCGACCAAGCGCTCAAGCAAACCATGCTCGGCATAGCGCGGGTTTTTTTCAATGAAGGGCCACAAGCTCTCCATGACCTCGGTCACGGCTTGCAGAAACTCGGGTTGACCGGGGTTGCGTTGTGCAACTTGCTCAAGGAATTGGTCTACGGACGCGTACTTCATGGCTCAGGACTTTCTTGAAAAAAACAGGTTAATGCGGCACTGCACAACGTGATTATGCCGAAAAAACATGCTTCCATGCATTTTTTGATGGAGTTAATGAAAAATTTAACGTCCGCGCAAAAAAAGCGTGTCCAGCTCACGCAGCGCTAGCTGGCGCCACGTTGGGCGACCGTGGTTGCATTGGTCACAGCGCTCGGTGACTTCCATCTGGCGCAGCAGGGCGTTCATTTCAGGCAGCGTCAGGCTGCGGTTGGCGCGCACTGCGCCGTGGCAGGCCATGGTGGCGAGAATTTCGTTGCGCGCGCGTTGCACCACGGTGCTGGCGTCGTGCGCGCTCAGTTCCGCCAGCACACTGCGCGCCAGCTCGACCGCATTGCCCTGCGCCAGCGTGGTCGGCACGGCGCGCACCGCCAGCGTCTTGGGCGAGAACGGCACCACTTCCAGCCCCAGCTGCGCCAGTGTCTCGTGGCAGGCCTCGGCGCAGGCGACTTCCTCCAAGGTGGCGGCAAAGGTGGCGGGGATGAGCAGCGGCTGGCTGGCAATGCGCGCGGTGCTATCGACTTGGGATTTA
The DNA here is from genome assembly GCA_017987055.1 of Giesbergeria sp. GTDB lineage: Bacteria > Pseudomonadota > Gammaproteobacteria > Burkholderiales > Burkholderiaceae_C > Simplicispira. Next base: position 12,867 of record JAGNUJ010000033.1, on the reverse strand, counting down.
AGTCGCTCGTAAACGATGCGCTCATGCGCGGCGTGCATATCCACCAGGACTAAGCCTTGCGCGTTCTCGGCCAAGATGTAAACGCCGTGCAGCTGCGCCAGTGCCCGCCCTAGCGGCCAAGTCGGGGCGTCTGGTTCTGGCGGCGCGGCTGCTGGCGCTGTTGGCCGGCTGGACGCATCAACGCGCAACGGC
>JAGNUJ010000033.1:0-12575 GCA_017987055.1 Giesbergeria sp. | reverse complement strand
CTCGGCCAAGATGTAAACGCCGTGCAGCTGCGCCAGTGCCCGCCCTAGCGGCCAAGTCGGGGCGTCTGGTTCTGGCGGCGCGGCTGCTGGCGCTGTTGGCCGGCTGGACGCATCAACGCGCAACGGCACCGGTTGACCCCACAGCGCGCTTAAATCACTGACGCGGTGGCCAATTCGCTCGTCAGGGTCTTTAAATTTATCAAAATTGATAGCTGCTTGCGCAGGTATTGATTGGGCTAGAGGCTGATTTGATGCATATTCTGTGGGCGGGGCTTCAGCAGTGGCCACCACTGCCAAGGCTGCAGCGCGTGGCGGCGCCAGTGCATCTTCCAGTGCATGGCGCACGGCTTGGTGTACTTCGCGGCTGTCGCGAAAGCGCACTTCGATTTTGGTCGGGTGTACGTTGACATCGACCCGCGCCGGGTCGATGGCGATGTGCAGCGCATACACCGGCTGGCGCTGACCGTGAAGCACGTCTTCATACGCACTGCGGGCGGCGTGGCTCAGCACCTTGTCGCGCACAAAGCGGCCGTTGACATAGCTGTATTGCTGATCCGCCCGCGAGCGCGCTGCGTCAGGCAGACCAGCACGGCCAGTGACGGTGACGCGCCCGTTGCTGTACTGCACCGGCACGGACTGCGCGACAAAGCTCTCGCCCAGCACATCGGCCAAGCGCCGCGCTAGGGCGTCAGGCAAATCACCGCCATCAGCCAACGTAGCGCGCCACTGCTCGAGCAGCTTGCCGTCGTGCCAGATGGCAAAGCCGACGTCGGGGCGCGCTAAGGCGTGGCGGCGCACCGCTTCGGTGCAGTGCGCCAGTTCGGTGGCGTCGGTTTTTAAGAATTTGCGCCGCGCTGGGGTGGAGAAAAACAGCTCTTTCACTTCGACTGTGGTGCCGGTGCTGCGTGCGACCGGGCGCAGCTCGCCGCTGCGGGCATCGAGCAAAAAGGCGTTGGCTTGCTCGGCGGGGCGCGACAGCAGCGCCATCTCGGACACCGAAGCAATGGCGGCCAGCGCCTCGCCGCGAAAACCCATCGTGGCCACGGTTTCTAAGTCGTGCAGATCGGTGATTTTGCTGGTGGCGTGGCGGCGCAGGGCGATTGCCAGCTCGGCTTGGGCGATGCCGCTGCCGTCGTCTTCGACGGCAATCAAGCGCACACCGCCCGCCGACAGACGCACGGTGACTTGGCGCGCGCCGGCGTCGAGCGCGTTATCGACCAGCTCGCGCACCACCGAGGCGGGGCGTTCGACCACTTCGCCAGCGGCAATTTGGCTGATCAGTTCGTCGGGCAGGTCACGGATGGGGCGGCGTGTGGGAGTTGAAATAGAGATATTCACTGAGATGATTTTAGGTAAGGCATGAAAAAGGCTGCCCGCAGGCAGCCTTGGTATCTCAGCGCTATTGCCTACTTCAGCGGCGATTGTTTCGGTCGCTTTTTTTGCCGACCTCGTTGCCAATCAACGCGCCAGCGGCTGCGCCGCCGATGGTGCCCAGCGTTGAGCCAAACACCGCATCGCCGACTACGCCGCCGGCGACTGCGCCGACACCAGTACCAATTTGCGCGTTGCTGGGGTTGCTGGCGCAGCCGCCCAGCGCGAGGATGGCAGTCAGTACGCAGGTGGCGCTAAAAATAGAATGTTTCATGGGGTTTCTCCTTGTGGCCGTGACCAGTAATTTGTCATGGTAAAGCCGTGGCCGCGCTAGCGCTGTCGGACAAAGGCTTGTTTAGCGCATTACATTACCAGCCCCATACCACGCAGCAATGTATGCAGTGCGCGGGCGGCTTTAGAAGGACTGTGTCTTGGAAATCATCGAATTTTTGATCGACTTCATCTTGCATGTTGATAAGCACCTAGAAGCGTTCGTCATCGCCTACGGGCCGTGGGTGTATGCGCTGCTGTTTGCCATCGTGTTCATCGAAACCGGTTTGGTGGTGATGCCGTTTTTGCCGGGCGATTCGCTGTTGTTCATCGTCGGTGCGCTGTGCGGTGCTGGGCTGATGAATTTTCCGCTGGCTGTCGGCGTGCTGTTGGTGGCGGCCGTGCTGGGCGACCAGTGCAACTACACCATTGGCCGCTACTTTGGTCCCAAGGTGTTTCAGTGGGAAAACTCGCGCTGGTTTAACCGGCGCGCTTTTGACCAAGCCCACACGTTTTATGAGCGCTATGGTGGCATCACCATCGTCATTGCGCGCTTTATGCCGTTTATCCGCACTTTTGCGCCGTTTGTGGCGGGTGTGGCTGCTATGGGGCGCGGCAAGTTCACGGCGTTCAACATCGGTGGGGCTATTTTGTGGGTAGTGGGGATTTGCACCGCAGGCTACTTTTTTGGCAACTTGCCGTGGGTCAAGCAGCACTTGGACAAAATCATTTGGGCGCTGATTTTGATTCCTGGCCTGATGGCTATTTTTGGCGCTTGGCGTGCTAGCAAGGCCGACAAAATCGTGCCCAGCGCCGTCTGAGCGCTCAAGCCCGAACAAGCCGATTTACACCGAGCGGCTGCGCGCCAGCGGTGGGTTTTTGGCAAAGTAGCGCGTGATGCCGCGCATCAGCGCATCGGCCAGTTTTTCTTGGTAGGCGCTGCTGCGTAGCTTGGCTTCTTCATCGGGGTTGCTGATGAAAGCGGTTTCGACCAAGACGCTGGGAATATCGGGCGCTTTGAGTACGGCAAAGCCGGCCTGCTCGACGCGCGGCTTGTGCAGTTTGGCCATGCTGCCAATTTCGCCCAGCAGCACGCTGCCCAGCTTCAGACTGTCGTTGATTTGCGCGGTAGTGCTCATGTCCAGCAGGGCGCGTTGCACATGCTGGTCTTTAGCGCGCACGTTCAGGCCGCCGATCAAGTCGGCTTGGTTTTCTTTATTGGCCAGCCAGCGCGCCGCGCTGCTCGATGCCCCACCTTGGCTGAGCGCAAATACGCTGGCACCGTGGGCGGCGGGCGTGGTGAAGGCGTCGGCGTGGATGCTGACAAACAAGTCGGCTTGCACGCGCTGGGCTTTTTGTACCCGCGTACCCAGTGGCACAAAGTAGTCGCCATCGCGCGTCAGGTAGGCACGCATCGGGTTGCCGCCGATGCTGGTGGCGTTGATGCGGGCGCGCAGCAGGTGGGCAATTTTCAGTACCACGTCTTTCTCGCGCGTGCCGTTGGGGCCGATGGCGCCTGGGTCTTCGCCGCCGTGGCCGGGGTCCAGCGCAATGATGATCAGGCGGTCGGTGCGCCGCGCTGGGGCAGCCGGTGGCGGCGGTGGCGTCGGCGGTGCGGGCGCGGCAGCGACAACGGTGGGCGCTGGCACAGCCGGGGCGGGTGCTGCAGTTGCTGGGCTGGTGTGCTGGGCGATCAGCGCCTCCAGTGGGTCAGGCGCGTGGGCTACAGCGGGGGGAGGGGGCGCTGCTGGTGCGGATACCGCCGCTGCGGTGGGCGTGGCGTGAGTTGTTGGCTTGGCGGGCACAGTTTTGTCTTGCAGCCGTTCGGCGATCAGCACTTCCAGCGGGTCAATCGCTTGCGCCGGGTACAAATCCACCACCAAGCGATGCTGATAGGCGGCAATTGGCGGCAAGGTAAATACCTGTGGCAGTGCGGGCTGCTTCAGGTCGATCACTAAGCGCACCACACCAGGCGCGTTTTGGCCAACACGGATGCCGGCGATGTTCGGATCGTCGTGGTGGACTTTGGCTAGCAGATCGCGCAGGGTGGGGTTGAGGTCTATGCCCTCAATGTCCACCGCCAAGCGCGGCGGCGTTGATAAGAAAAATTGCCGCGCATTCAGCGCACCGTTGGATTCGATGGTGACGCGGGTGTATTCAGGCGCCGGCCAAATGCGCACTGCCAAGATGGTCGCGCCGTGCGCAATGTGCTGGCGCCCCAGCAGCAACACCAAACTGCCCGCTTGCAGCAGGCTGCGGCGTGAGGTGAGGGGTGGATGGTGCGGATGGCGGGGCGGGACAGGATTCATGCTGGCAAATTTTCTAGCAAACGGTGGCCTTGAGCAGTGTGGGCTTGTAAGGTCACGCGGCGCACCGTCTCGTCCAGTGCTTCGATATCGATAGCGATATCTGCCGGAGGAAGCAGCGCTGCGGCTTTGTCTGGCCATTCTGCCAGCTTGAGTCCCGTACTGGCGAAGATGTCCCGAAAGCCGGCATCCTCCCACTCGCGCGGATCGCTGAAGCGGTAAAAATCAAAATGCCAAATCGCCAAGCTTGGCGCTTGGTGCGGCTCGACCACCGCGTAAGTCGGGCTTTTGATGCGCCCTTTGACGCCCAGCGCGCCCAGCAGGTGGCGCACCAGTGTGGTTTTGCCCGCACCCAGCTCGCCGTGCAGGGTGATGAAGGCGTTGGCCAGCAGCGGCTGCGCGGCCAGTTGCGCCGCGAAGGCGGCAGTGTCGTCCTCACTGTGCCAAATGTATTGGTGCGCAGTTTCTACAATCGGGCGATGGTCGTCAGCAGCAGTCACAGTCAATGGGTTCCTCAGATTCAGCAATGGGCACGGGATTTGGGATTTTCTCAAATCGGTATCGCCGGGGTCGATTTGTCCAGTGCCGAGCCCGGATTGATGCAGTGGCTGGCGCAAGGGTTCCACGGCGAGATGCATTACATGGCTGCGCATGGCCTCAAACGCGCCCGCCCGGCCGAGTTGGTGCCCGGTACCGTCAGTGTGATTACCGCCCGCATGAATTATTTACCGCGCAATACGCTGGATGTCTCAGGAGGCTGGCAGGCGCTGGAGTTTGCGCGCCTGGCCGATCCGGCGCAGGGCGTGGTCTCGGTCTATGCCCGAGGGCGCGATTATCACAAAGTACTGCGCGCGCGTCTGCAAAAGCTCAGTGACCGAATTGCGCAGGCGCTCGGGCCGCTAGGCCACCGGGTGTTTACTGACTCCGCCCCGGTGCTCGAAGCCGAGTTGGCCGCGCGCAGCGGCCAAGGCTGGCGCGGCAAACATACGTTGGTGCTCAGCCGCGACGCCGGCTCGATGTTCTTTTTGGGCGAGATTTATATCGACATCGCCCTGCCCCACAGCAAGCCGCTCAGCGCCCACTGCGGCCAGTGCCGCGCTTGCATCGATGTGTGCCCAACGCAAGCCATCCTTGCACCACACCGGCTGGATGCGCGCCGTTGCATCTCTTATCTGACGATTGAGCACGCTGGGCCGATTCCGCTCGAATTGCGCCCGCTTTTGGGAAACCGCATCTATGGCTGTGACGATTGCCAGCTGATTTGCCCCTGGAACAAATACGCACAAGTCAGCAGCTTGCCCGACTTTGATGCCCGCGCGGGTTTGAGCGCTCAGCAGTTGGTGCATTTGTTTGCGTGGGATGAGGCGACGTTTTTGCGCCAAACTGAAGGTGGCCCGATTCGCCGCATTGGCCACGAGCGCTGGCTGCGCAACATTGCCGTGGCGCTGGGCAATGGGCTGGCGCTGAGTGGTGATGCAGTGGTGCGTGCCGCTTTACGTGCCGCGCTACACACCCGCGCCGCGCACGACAGCGCACTGGTGCGCGAGCATGTGGCGTGGGCGTTAGCGCAAAATAACAGTCAAATCGGCCTCTAGCCCTTTAAATATGTGCGCTAGTAGCTATCAATTTTAAAAAGTAGATTGTTCAGGCTTGATCGAGGTGATCCGCCCACGCCAACGCTTCCATGTGCGCCATGTTGACTTGGCGGCTGCTCAGGTTCAGGGCATCGACGTGGTGGGCAAACAGCGTGTCGTCGCCGCTCTCGCAGGCCTTGGTCAGCGCCAAGAAGGGGGCAAATACGCCTCGGTTGTGTAAGAGCGCGTCCAGCACCGGCTCGGGCAGGGCGAGCGAGTCCAGCGCCTCTTCCATCGGAATGCCCAGCATGGTGTCGAGCATGGAGAACACGCCGACGACAAAGGCGTTATCGCATTCCTCGGGCCGCAGCAGCTCGGCGGCCAGCAGCTCCATCAAGCGCCCGCGCACCACGGCCATGGTGCCAATGGCCGGCGCAGCGTTGTCCGCGCGTGAGGTGGTCAGCAGCAAAGCGGCCCAGCGAAACAGCTTTTTGAAACCCAAAATCATCACCGCGTGGCGAAACGAGGTGATCTCGCACGACAGGCCAAAGCCCGAGGAGTTGATAAAGCGCAGCAGGTTGAACGACAGCGTTGGGTCTTTTTTCAGCAGCGCTTCGATTTCTGTGGTCTCGGCTTGGTTGCGCACCAAGTTGATGAGCTGAATGATGGTGGCGTGCGAGGGGCGCAGCGTTTGTGTCTTGACCAGCGCTGGCTGGGAGAACCAGTAGCCCTGAAACAGCTTGACCTCTAACTGAGCCATCAGCGCGTGTTGCTCGGGGGTTTCGACTTTTTCGGCAACGATTTGGGCGCGGGTGTAAGTGCGGGCAAATTTGACCAAGTCTTTGGCCTGTTCGGGCGCAAAGGCCGTCATGTCCAGCTTGATAAACGCCGTCAGTGCTAGCCAAGGGGCATAAATGGGGCGCAGTGCCTCTTGGTTCAGTGCAATGCGAAAGCCGCGCTTGTTCAGTGCCAACAGCGGTTGTAAGTGGTATTCGATGTCGTCGGCGCTGGGATCGGGGTCGTCCAATGCGGGTACTTCCAGCACCACTTTGTCGGGGTGTACCAGCTCTAGGTGGCCGCCGCGCAAGCTGTCGCGGGTGCAGTTGATGAACACCAGCTTTTTGCTGCCTACTGCCTTAACGCCCGCCGATGACAGCGCATTGAACAGCAGCGCTGCATCGGTGGTGGCCGTGTGCTCTTTGGCGGTGGTGGAGCGGTCAAACAGCTCGTAACCAAATACCGCCCGGTTAGCATCGACGATGGCTTGGCGGGCAATCACGGCCACGTTGCTGGCTTTGAAGGCTTCGGCAGAAGCGGTGGTGGGGGCGTTGGGGGCGGGATGGGCAGTGGTGTGGGGCATGAGAGGAAAATAAGGTGGATTTTAAATTTTAGAAGGTGTAGAGCAGTTCAATCTGCGATGTGATCGGCCCAGACCAGTGCCTGTAAATGGGCACCGTTGATTTGCGCGCTGCTCAGCTGCAAGACGTTGGCGGCGCGGTCAAAGGCGGCGTCGTCGCTGGATTCGCAGGCCTGCGCTAAGTTCAGTAAATTGCCCAGCTTGCCAGTGCCGTGCAGCAGCGCCTCTTCTACTTCTGCTGGGACGCGCAGCAAGTTCAGCGCCTCCTCCATTGGCATGCCCAGCATCACGTCGAGCAGCGAAAAAATGCCGGCGACAAACGCTTGGTCGGCCTCGTCTTGCGCCATGCCGCTCTCGGCGGCTAACAGCTCCATCAGTCGACCGCGCACCACGGCGGTTTGGCCGACCGATGAGGGCATGCCGCTGTGGCGTGAGGTAGTCAGCAGCAGGGCGGCCCAGCGGAACAGCTTTTTCAGTCCTAGCAGCATCACGGCTTGGCGAAACGAGGTGATCTCGCGCGCCATGCCAAAGCCCGACGAGTTGATCAACCTCATCAGGTTAAAGGCCAAGCCGGCGTCCTTTTTTAGCAGCGCTTCGATTTCGTCGGTGCTGGCCTGTGCGCGCACCAAGCTGATTAGACCCAAGATACTGGTTTGGGCTGGCGTGACCAGCTTGGTATGTACCAAGGCGGGTCGGGCAAACCAGTAGCCTTGAAACAGCTGCACGCCTTGGCTGGAGACCATGTCGTATTGCTGCGCGGTTTCGACTTTCTCGGCAATCAAGTCGGCCTTGGAGTAGCGGTTGGCGTATTTGATTAATACCGCCAACTGGTCCGGTGCCAGCACCGACAAGTCCAGCTTGATGTAGTCGGCCAGCGCCAGCCACGGCGCGTAGGCTGACTGCAGCACCGTGTGGTTAAACGCCAAGTGAAAGCCGCGCTGGCGCAGGCTGGCCAAAATCGGCAGGCGGGTGGTGACTTCCTCGGTCGCGTTGTGCCCTAGTGGGGGAATCTCCAGCACCACTTTGTCTGGCTCGACCAATTCAAGGTGGCCGCCGGCCAAGCTTTCATGCGTGCAGTTGACGAAGATGAGTTTTTTGCCGACTAGCTCGTCGCTGCCAGCGTGTGATAGGGCGGTGAACACCAGCGCCACATCGGTTGCCGCCGTATGCGCGGGACCCGAGCGCGAGCGGTTAAATAGCTCGTAGCCAATCACCATGTGCTGGGCGTTGACGATGGCTTGGCGGGCAATCAAGGTGGCCGAAGAGGGCTGCGCCTGAGGTGGGACAGGAACTTGGGTGGGGGTGCTGGACATGTTCAAGAGTGCAATCAGAAGACCCCTTTAACGGGTCATAAGTAGTTGTGTGGTGGGGTTGCGGTGTCGGGTCTCAGTGTTGTCGTAACCATTGCAACTCTGCCTCACTGAAGCCGGCTTGGCGCCTAGCGGCTTCGTTAAACGGCGGCCTCAGGCGCGGCGCTTGGTACTGTTGTACCAGACTTGGATAGTGCGCTTGGGGGTCGAGCTGGCTTTGGGCGCATAACCAGTAGTACCAATGGTTACCAATAGCAACATGGCCGATTTCGTCGCGCAGTATCACGTCCAAGATGTCGGCACCGGCCAGCGCATCGGGCGCGCCCACTTGGCGCAGTTTGCGTTGAATCAGCGGTGTAGCGTCCAAGCCGCGCGCTTCCATAGTGCGCGGCACCAGCGCCATGCGTGCCAGCACATCGTGCTCGGTTTTTTCGCACATCGTCCACAGGCCTTGGTGGGCCGGGTAGTCGCCGTAGTCGTGGCCTATGGTGCGCAGGTGCGCGCGCAGCAGGTTGAAGTGCAGTGCTTCTTCCGCCGCAATGCGCAGCCAGTCCAAGTAGTACTGGCGCGGCATACCGTCAAAACGCCATATCGCGTCCAGCGCCAAGTTGATGGCGTTGAATTCAATATGCGCAATGGCGTGGATCAGCACGGCGCGCCCCTCCAGCGTGGCCGGCGAGCGCTGCGCCACCTCGCTGTGGCGCACCAGCAGCGGGCGCTCGGGGTGGCCGGGCAGGGGCGGTGCATCGGCGGCGCGCACGGGGGCTTTTTCTGCTATTGAATAAGTAGCTGCAACCGCTTGCATATAAAGGGTTTGAGCCGCTTTTTGCTCAAAATCAGTGAGGCTTAAGACCTGTAAGGCGTGGTGACGAAGTTCCATCCCTACAATTGTAGAAAGCCCAGCGCTAGGTGGCGTTGTGTATCAACAGGGAATAAAACGATGGCAATTTATGAACTCGATGGCAGCGCGCCCAGCGTGGCCGATACGGCGTGGGTGGCTGACAGCGCGCAGGTGATTGGCGAGGTGGTATTGGGCGCGCAGGCCAGCATCTGGTTTGGTAGCGTGCTGCGCGGCGACATGGCCTGCATCCAAATTGGCGCGGGCACCAATATCCAAGACAACAGCGTCTTGCACGCCGATACCGGCCAGCCGCTCACGATTGGCGAGCGTGTCACCGTCGGCCACCAAGCGGTGCTGCACGGCTGCACGGTGGGCGAGGAGTCGCTGATTGGCATTGGCGCCATCGTGCTCAACGGTGCCAAAATTGGCAAAAACTGTTTGGTGGGTGCGGGCTCTTTGGTCACCGAGGGCAAAGAGTTCCCCGATGGCTCGATGATCATGGGTGCGCCGGCCAAGCTGGTGCGCCAGCTCACCCCCGAGCAAATCGACGGCATACGCCAAAGCGCGCAGCATTACATCAATAATGCACAGCGTTTTCAGCGCGGTTTAAAGCCCATCGAGGACTGATATTTTTTTCCATGCCCACCCGTAAAACCCAGTGGGCATTTTTTATTTGCAGGAATTTCCGGCGTGTCTGAACTTCACCGATTTTTATTTGAGGGCCAACCGGTGCGCGGTGCCATCGTGCGCTTGACCGATGCTTGGACCGAAATGCTGCGCCGGCGCAGCGACAACACCGCTTCGGGCGCGTACCCGCAGCCAGTCAGCGAGCTGCTGGGCGAAATGGCGGCGGCCGGCGTGCTGATGCAGTCGGGCATTAAATTTAATGGCGCCTTGGTGCTGCAAATTTTTGGCGACGGCCCGGTCAAGCTGGCGGTGGCGGAGGTGCAGTCTGACTTGGGTCTGCGCGCCACCGCCAGTTTGCAGGGCGACATGACCGAGGTGGTGGAGGGCGCCGGCTTAGATGTACTGGTCAACCTGCACGGCGGCGGGCGCTGCGCTATCACGCTCGACCCCAAAGACAAATTTCCGGGCCAGCAGCCTTACCAAGGCGTGGTGCCGCTGGTGAATGCACAGGGCAAAAAGCTCGATCGCCTGAGCGATGTGCTGTCGCACTACATGCTGCAGTCCGAGCAGCTCGACGCCGTGCTGGTGCTGGCAGCGAACGACCAAGTCGCCGCTGGCCTACTGGTGCAGCGCATGCCGGTCAAGGGCGAGGGCAATATTGCCGCTGGTGCTGTGCAGCGCGACGAGGAAGACCAAATAGGCCGCAATGAAGACTACAACCGCATCGCCACCTTGGCCGCCAGCCTGACGCGCGACGAGCTGCTGACGCTGGATGTCGAAACCATTTTGCGCCGCCTGTTTTGGGAAGAGCCGCTGCTGCGCTTTGGGCCGCAGCAGGGCGACGGCGGCCCGCGTTTTCACTGCAGTTGCAGCCGCGAGCGCGTCGGTCGCATGTTGAACAGCTTGGGCGTAGCAGAGGTGGATAGCATCTTGGCCGAGCAGGGGCAGATCGAGGTTGGCTGCGAATTTTGCGGCCAGCAATACCGCTTTGACCCGGTGGATGCGGCGCAGATTTTTGCTTCTCCCGCCACTGGCGCGACACCGGCGCCGCCGGCTATCCACTAACAGCCAATAGCGGGAAACTACCTATAGTAAAAAGCTATTTAACGATAGTTAACTGTTTAGTTGAAGATAAATATATAAGATTAGCTCCATAAAAATGAGAGGGGTTTTATGGACTTTATTCGTCGTGTTTTAGGCTTAGGCGGCGAAAAGCCCAAGGCAACAGCGCCAGTTCTTTTTGATAACTCCATTCGTCAAGACTCGCGGGCACCGCAAACGGTACTTGCCTCATTGGATATTGATGCGGCCATTAATGCCCATGAGCGCTGGAAAGCGCGCCTGATGGATTATTTGGAAGGCCGCTCCACCGAAAAAATGGATCCCGACGTCATCCGCCAAGACCACCGCAGTGCGCTGGGCAGTTGGTTGCACGGTGTTGGCGTTGCCACCTTGGGCCACCAACCGGCGTTTCCGTTGTTGATGGCGCGCCATCAATACTTTCACGAGCAGGCCGCCAACATGATTGAGTTGACCCAGCAAGGCGAGTGGGATAAGGCGGTGCAGGTGCTCAATGGTGGCTACCGCTACGGCTCCAGCCAGATTGTGTTGTTGCTCAAAGAACTCAAGCGTAGTCTGCCGCAAGATTAAGCGGCGGACTAATTTATCAAGCGATCACTGCCATCACGCCCTGCGCTAAGGCGTGTATTGCACGTAAATTTCGTTGGGTTTGACCATGCCCAACTCACTGCGCGCTTTTTCTTCGACCATATCCAAACCAGCTTTGAGATCGCTGACCTCGGACGCTAGCCGGGCGATAGCTTGGCTGGCAACGGCGTTGGCGGCTTTTTGCGCCGCCAGCTGGCGCTGCATTTCTTGCACGCTGGGGATACTGCCCCGGCCAAACCACAGCTGAGCGTGTACCGCCGCCAGCAAAGCCAGCAGCACGATGGGAACAATGCGAGAGCCCATAAGTAATCAGCGTGTGGTTTTAGAGGGTCTAGTGGCCGGGGAGAAGCTGGGTGGCTTAGCGCAGGTTGTAAAACGCGCTGCGGCCGGGGTAGTAGGCAATTTCGCCCAAGTCTTCTTCGATGCGCAGCAGCTGGTTGTACTTGGCCATACGGTCTGAGCGTGACAGCGAGCCGGTTTTGATTTGACCGGCATTGGTGCCGACCGCGATATCGGCAATGGTGCTGTCTTCGGTCTCGCCCGAGCGGTGGCTAATGACGGCGGTGTAGCCCGCGCGCTTGGCCATCTCGATGGCGGCGAAGGTTTCGCTCAAAGTGCCGATTTGGTTGATTTTGATCAGGATTGAGTTGGCAATGCCCTTGTCGATGCCTTCTTTCAAAATCTTGGTGTTGGTGACAAACAGGTCGTCGCCCACCAGCTGCACGTTGTTGCCCAGACGGTCGGACAAAATCTTCCAGCCGTCCCAGTCGCCCTCGTGCATACCGTCTTCGATGCTGATGATCGGGTACTTGTCGCACCACGCGGCCAGCATGTCGGTCCACGCTTGGGCGCTCAGGGACAAGCCTTCGCCGGTCAAGTGGTACTGACCGTCTTTGTAAAACTCGCTGGCCGCGCAGTCCAGACCCAAGGCGATTTGCTCGCCAGCGGTGTAGCCGGCAGCGTCGATGGCTTGCAGGATCAGCTGGATGGCGGCTTCGTGGTTTTCGACGCTCGGGGCAAAACCGCCCTCGTCACCCACGGCGGTGCTCATGCCCTTGTCGTGGATGATTTGCTTGAGCGCATGGAACACCTCGGCGCCCCAGCGCAGGGCTTCGCGGAAGGTGGGTGCGCCGACCGGGATGATCATGAATTCTTGGATGTCGAGCGTGTTGTTGGCGTGCGCGCCGCCGTTGATGACGTTCATCATCGGCACCGGCAATTGCACGCCGCCCATGCCGCCCAAGTAGCGGT
>JAGNUJ010000120.1 GCA_017987055.1 Giesbergeria sp. | reverse complement strand
GCGCCGGGGTTCACGAACAGCTCCATCTTGGTGCTGACTTCGGGCTTGATGTCGCCGGGCTTTTCGCCCTTCAGGATGCGTGCCACCATGCGGCCGGTCTGCTCGCCCAAGTCGCGGTAGTTGATGCCAAAAGCGGCAATCGCGCCGCGCTTGACGCTGTCGGTGTCCGAAGCAATCAGCGCAATTTTGGCTTCTTGCCCCACTTTGACCAGCGCTTCATACGCCGAGACGACGTTGTTGTCGGTGCTGGTGTAGATCACATCGACTTTGCCAATCAGGCTGCGCGCGGCACTGCCGACGTCCACTGAGCGCGGTGCGGCCGCTTCGACCAGCGTCATGCCCAGCGTGGGCAGCAGCTTTTGCATTTCTTTGACCACCACCACCGAGTTGGCCTCGCCGGGGTTGTAAACCATGCCCACGCGCTTAGCGCCCGGCACGACTTGCTTGACCAAGTCCATTTGCTTGTCCAGCGCCAACAGATCGGACACGCCGGTCACGTTGGTTTTGGATGGCTCCCAGTTGGGCACTAGCTTGGCAGCGACTGGGTCGGTCACGGCGGAGAACACCACGGGCACGCTCTTCGTCGCCGTAATTACCGCTTGGGCCGAGGGCGTAGCGATGGCGACGATGGCATCGGGCTTGTCACCAATGAATTTGCGCGCAATTTGCGCTGCGGTGCCGGTGTTGCCTTGGGCGCTTTGGTATTGCCACTTGAGGTTTTTGCCCGATTCAAAGCCGGCCTCTTTGAGCGCCGCTTGCACGCCGTCGCGCACTGCATCCAGCGCCGGGTGCTCGACGATAGCGGTGATAGCGACTGATTTTTGCGCGGCTTGCTGCGCTTGCGCTGGGGTGATGGCGGCAATAGCCAAAGCCAGCGCGCCCAAAGGTGCCCAAGAAAATTGTTTCATGTGATCTCCAAAAATAGGGTGGTGCGCAATGTGTGCGCGCCGATTGTCTACGACTTACCGGGGCTTACATGCCTGAGTAGTTGGGTCCGCCGCCGCCTTCTGGCGTGGTCCAGACGATGTTTTGCGTCGGGTCTTTGATATCGCAGGTTTTGCAATGCACGCAGTTTTGCGCGTTGATTTGCAGGCGCTGGGCATTGCCTGCCTGTGCTTCATCGGGGACAAACTCGTACACGCCAGCCGGGCAGTAGCGGCTCTCTGGGCCGGCGAACTTGGCCAAGTTGATGCGTACTGGCACCGTGGCGTCTTTCAGCGTCAGGTGAATCGGCTGGTCTTCGGCGTGGTTGGTGTTGCTGATGAAGACGCTGGAGAGCCGGTCAAACGTCAGCTTGCCATCGGGCTTGGGGTAGTTGATGGGCTTGCATTCAGCGGCGGGTTTCAGGCTCAGGTGGTCGGGCTTGTCGCGGTGCAGCGTCCACGGCACGTTGCCTTTGAGGACAAACTGCTCCAAGCCATTCATCACCGTGGCCACGGTCAGGCCTTTTTTGAACCACGCTTTGAAGTTGCGGCTCTTGTTGAGCTCGGTGTACAGCCAGCTGTTTTCAAAGGCGCGCGGGTAGGCGCTCAGCTCGTCGTGTTGGCGACCGGCGACCAGCGCGTCATAGGCGGCTTCAGCCGCCAACATGCCGGTTTTGATGGCCGCGTGGCTGCCCTTGATGCGGCTGACGTTCAAATAACCGGCTTCGCAGCCGACCAACGCGCCGCCGGGGAACACGGTTTTGGGCAGCGACAGCAGGCCGCCGGCGGTGATGGCGCGCGCGCCGTAGCCAATGCGCTTGGCCGGTTTGATGCCTTTGGCCTCATCGCCTTCCAAGTACCAGCGGATATTTGGATGCGTTTTCCAGCGCTGCATTTCCTCAAACGGGCTGAGGTAGGGGTTGCTGTAGTCCAGGCCGGTGATAAAGCCCATCGTGACCTTGTTGTCTTCCATGTGGTAGAGAAAAGCGCCGCCGTAGGTGTCGCTGTCCATCGGCCAGCCGGCGGTGTGCAGCACAAAGCCGGGCTGGTGGCGCTGGGGGTCAATCTCCCAGACTTCTTTGATGCCCAGACCGTAGGCCTGCGGGTCGCAGCCCGCGTCGAGCTTGAAGCGCTCAATCAGCTGGCGACCCAAGCTGCCGCGTGCGCCTTCGGCAAACACCGTGTACTTGCCCAGCAACTCCATGCCCAGTTGAAAATCGCCGGTGGGTTCGCCGGCGCGGTTAACACCCATGTTGCCGGTGGCCACGCCTTTGACGCTGCCGTCGTCGTTGTAGAGCACTTCTGCCGCCGTAAAGCCTGGGAAGATTTCCACGCCCAAGCCTTCGGCCTGCTCGCCCAGCCAGCGCGTCACATTGCCGAGGCTAACGATGTAGTTGCCGTGGTTGTGAAAGCACTGTGGCAGCAAAAAGTTGGGGGTACGAAACGACGACTGCTCTCCCAAAAACACCATCGCGTCGTCGGTGACGGGTTGGTTCAGCGGCGCGCCGCGCTCTTTCCAATCAGGAAACAGCTCGGTCAGCGCTTTAGGGTCCATGATGGCGCCTGACAAAGTGTGCGCACCCGGCTCAGAGCCTTTTTCCAGCACCACGACCGAGACGTCTTGGCCTTTTTCTGCGGCCAACTGCTTGAGGCGAATGGCGGTGGACAGGCCAGCGGGGCCGCCGCCGACGACGACCACGTCGTATTCCATGGCTTCGCGCGGGCCGTATTGGGCAAGGATTTCTTGGTTGGTCATATTGTTCTCGTGTTTCTCGTGTTTTTCGTCAAATCGGGGTCATTAGCGCAGCCAACGATTGTAAGCAGTGGGTAAGAGAGAATGGCGCGTGCGCCATAGGTGGCGTAGCTATCGGCCACTAAGGAGTAATCAGCCAATGAAAATCGACATACCTGAAGCCAAAAAATTTGTATTTGAGATGGTTATGCCAGTTCGCTGGGGGGATATGGACGCGCTCGGTCATGTCAACAATGCCGTGTATTTTCGTTATATGGAAACTGCCCGCGTAGAGTGGTTGCGCACCGTCGGTGCCATTCCTAGCACCACTGGCCACGGTCCTGTCATCGTCAATGCCTTTTGTAATTTTTATAAACAGCTCGAATACCCGGCCGATGTGCTGGTGAAGATGTTTGTCAGCGACCCCAAGCGCACTACCTTTGAGACTTGGAGCACGCTAGAGCGTGTCGATCAGCCCGGTGTTATCAGTGCAGCCGGCGGAGCGACGACGATTTGGGTTGATTTTCAACAGCAAAAAGCAGTGGATTTGCCAGAGCATGTACGCGCCTTGGTTTTGGATTGATTTTAAGCAAAAAGTGCCTGTAGCCCTTTAAATGCGTGCGATAGTAGCTATCATTTTTGCTTAGGAATGCGGCCCATCAGATAGAACTCGGGGTTGGGCTGCATGCCGGCAAAGTTGGCCATGCGGTTAGACAAGCCAAAGAAGGCGGTGATGGCGGCAATGTCCCACGCGTCTTCGTCGTCAAAACCGTGCGCTTGCAGGGTGGCAAAGTCGGCGTCGTCGATGGCCTGCGCGTTGTGGCTGACTTTCATCGCAAAGTCGAGCATGGCGCGCTGGCGCGGCGTGATGTCGGCTTTGCGGTAGTTCACGGCCACTTGGTCGGCAACGAAGGGCTTTTTCTCGTAAATGCGCAAAATCGCGCCGTGCGCCACCACGCAGTACAGGCACTGGTTGGCCGCGCTGGTGGCGGTGACGATCATTTCGCGCTCGCCCTTGGTCAGCGAGCCTTCGGTTTTGAGCATCAGCGCGTCGTGGTAGGCAAAAAACGCCCGCCATTCCGCCGGGCGGCGCGCAAAAGCCAAAAACACGTTGGGAATGAAGCCGGCTTTTTCTTGCACCTGCAAGATGCTGGCGCGGATGTCCTCGGGCAGCGTATTGAGGTCGGGGAAGGGGTAGCGGTTGCTCATCGACATGGGCGAAATCTCCTTGGGATGGCGCTGGTGCAGGCGCGGGGATGGCACAAGCGCTTGAGCATAACGCCGCAAAGTAGCACTGCCGTCGTCTGTCTGGCCGATGAAAAACGCCCCGGGTTGGCAAAACGCGGGGCGTTGGGATGGGACTGTTGGCTGCTGTTGGCGGCGCTTATTTCAGCCTGCCAGCGCGAAACGCCTCAATCGCCGCCGCTACGCCAGCGCCATAGGCTGGGTCGGCTTGGCTGCAGTGGCAGATGTGCTTGGCACGAATCGCCTCTGACACGTTGCCGATGTTGCGCGCCGTGTTGTCAAACAAGCGCTGCTGTGCGTCTGGCGTCAGCAGGCGAAACAGGTCGCCCGGCTGGGTGAAATAGTCGCTGTCGTCGGCGCGGTAGTTCCAGCGGTCAGCGTCGCCGTGCAGCGCCAAGGGCGGCTCGGCAAAGTCGGGTTGCTCTTGCCATTCGCCTTTGGTGTTGGGCTCGTAGGCAATGGTTTCGCCGTGGTTGCCATCGACGCGCATCGCGCCGTCGCGGTGGTAGGAGTTGACCGGGCAGCGCGGCGCGTTCACCGGAATTTGGTGGTGGTTGACACCGACGCGGTAGCGCTGGGCATCGCCATACGAGAACAAGCGCGATTGCAGCATCCGATCCGGCGAGAAGCTGATGCCGGGCACCACGTTGGCCGGCGTGAAGGCGGCTTGCTCGACATCGGCAAAGTAATTGCGCGGATTGCGGTTGAGCTCGACGATGCCGACTTCAATCAGCGGATAGTCTTTTTTGCTCCAGACCTTGGTCAGATCAAACGGGTGGAAGCGGTAAGTGGCCGCTTCGCTCTCGGGCATGATTTGCACGCACAGTTGCCACTTGGGAAAGTCGCCTTTGTCGATGGCTTCGAGCAAATCGCGCTGCGAGCTTTCGCGGTCGTTAGCGACGATGGCGGCGGCTTCGGCGTCGGTCAGGTTCTCAATGCCTTGCAGGCTGCGGAAGTGGAACTTGACCCAAAAGCGCTCGTTGTGCGCGTTGATAAAGCTGTAGGTGTGCGAGCCAAAGCCGTGCATGTGGCGGTAGCCCTTGGGAATGCCGCGGTCGCTCATCACGATGGTGACTTGGTGCAGCGCTTCGGGCAGGCTGGTCCAAAAATCCCAGTTGTCTTCGGCGCTGCGCAGGTTGGTGTA
>JAGNUJ010000032.1 GCA_017987055.1 Giesbergeria sp. | reverse complement strand
GCCGAGCGCTGGGCAAACAGCTGGCCTTTGTGCTTTTCTTGGTAGGGCACGCCGTGTTTGTCCAGCAGGGCGATGAAGTCTTGCGGCGTGTAGCGCGACAGCGCCGAGCGGCAAAACTGCGGGTTGTGGCCGACAAAGTGTTTGTGCGGCGCGCGCGGGTCGAGGTCACGGTTGGTGAAGTTGCAGCGCCCGCCGCCAGAGATGCGGATTTTTTCGGCAACTTTCTCGGCGTGGTCAATCAGCAAGACTTTCAGGCCGCGCTGGCCGGCTTGGGCGGCGCAAAACAGGCCGGCGGCACCGGCACCTACCACTACCACATCAAAATTTTGGGTCAAAACAGGCTCCAGCCCTTTAGATACATGCGCTAGCAGCTATCAAAATTAACAATTAAACGGATTAGATTTTTTCAGCCAGTTGGCTGATGTGCTCGACTTGCCGCGCAATCGGCGCGGGCACTGGCAGGCTGGCGGCCAGCACGGCGCGGATGTAGTCGGCGGTGCTGGCGGCGTCGATGCTGCTGGGCAGTTGCGGCAGCGTGGCGAGTGGGCCTTCTTGCGCCTCTTGCACGCGGCGGCGCTGGCCGGCTTGAAACGCGTCCATCTGCGGCGTGCGGCGCGGGTCGGCCACGGGCTCGCCTTCGGTGCCGCGCAGCAGCAGCGCGTCCAAGCCGGTCAGGGCAATGGTCTCGGCCATAGAAATGGCAAATTCTGGGTGCGTATAGCTGCTGACGACCAGACTGTCACCGGCCACGGGCGAGAGCGGATCCATCAGCTTGACCACGCTGTGCGCGCTGCTACGCAGGCCTAGCGCGCGGCGCACGTCTAAGAGGCGCGCCAAGCCCGGCAGCAGCAGCGCGGTCGGGGCAAAGGCGACTTGGCCGGGCTGGATGGCGTCCAGTTTTGTCAGCGCGTCAACGCCCAGCGCGGCCAGCACGGCTTGGCTGCTGATGCGGCGCTCTTCGGTGCTGTGGCCGTGTACCAGCACTGGCCAGCCGCGCTGCGCCAGCAGCAGCGCCAGCAGCGGCGTCAGCACCGGCAATTTGCGCGCGCCGTTGTAGCTGGGCAGCACGATGAGTGTTTTGCTGCTGGCCGCCAGCAGCTCCAAACGGGCGTGGACGGCATCCAAAAAGCCGGCCATTTCTTGCGCCGTCTCGCCTTTGACGCGCATGGCAATGCAGAAAGCGCCGACTTGCAGGTCGTTGGCGTGGCCGTCCAGCACCTGGCCCATCAGGTCGGCGGCTTGGTCGCGGGTCAGGGCGCGCGCGCCGTCTTTGCCGCGCGCAATGTCTTTGAGGTAGTGACTGATGGCCATAGCGTTGGAGGAGCGTAAGAGAGAGGAGAAGTGGGTGGCAAAACAGCCGGCATTGTCGTGCAAGCCTTCTGCGGTTGCGCATACTATTGACCCCATTGGCTGACCTCAGCTGCCCTCTGTTTTCTTTGAAAGACTGCGCTATGACCACTTCCCAATCGCTTGTTGAACAACTGCTAGCCCAACTGCAAGGCGCGCCGCTGCAGCAGATAGCGCAGCAACTGGGCACCGACACCGCGCAGACGCAAAGCGCCGTGAGCGCAGCGCTGCCGCTCTTGCTGGGCGCGCTGGGCAACAACGCCGCGCAACCGCAAGGCGCGATGGATTTATTTGGCGCGTTGCAACAGCACCAAGGCGCTGGCGCTGGTGGTGCGGCGGGCATGCTGGGTGCTCTAGGCGGTAGCGGTGGTTTGGGTGGCTTGCTGGGTGGGTTGCTTGGCGGCGCGGGCGGCGCTGCTGCGGCTAGCCCGGCATCGAGCGGCGCGGCCATCCTTGGCCATATTTTTGGCGGCAACCAACAGCGCGCGCAAGACAGTTTGGGTCAAGCCACCGGTCTGGGTGCCAACGCGGGCCAATTGCTGCAAATGCTGGCGCCGATCGTGATGGCATTTTTGGCGCAACGTGTCAGCGCCGGTGGTTTGAGCGCGGATGGCCTCGGCCAAGTGCTGGGGCAAGAAAAAGCCCAAGTCCAGCAGCAAGGCGGCTTGGGCGGCGGTCTGCTGGGCGCGCTGCTCGACCAAGACGGCGACGGCCAAGTCGGATTGAGCGATTTGATGAAAATTGGTGGCAGTTTTCTCGGTGGTCGGCGCTAAAAGAGCACTGTCCGCTCTTCGTGTGTTGCTTTTTTTCTAGGAGGTTCTCATGACGGTTGTTGCAGAAATTCTCAAGTCCAAACCAGACGCTGCGGTGCATTCCATCGCCCCGAGCGCTTCGGTGCTGGACGCGTTGAAAAGCATGGCGCAGCTGCGCATCGGCGCTTTGCTGGTGATGGAGGGCAAAGATATCGTCGGCATCCTGACCGAGCGCGACTACGCCCGCAAAATCGCGCTGATGGGGCGCACCTCGCTCACCACGCTGGTCAGCGACGTGATGACCACGGCGGTGATGTATGTGCAGCCGACGCAGAGCAGCGAAGAATGCATGGCGCTGATGACGCAAAACCGCCTGCGCCACTTGCCGGTAGTGGACGACGGCATGGTGATCGGCATGATTTCGATTGGTGACTTGGTGAAAGACATCATCTCGGAGCAGCAATTCATCATCGAGCAGATGAAGCACTACATCTCCGGCGGCGGCCGCTGAGGTGAAGGCGCGTTAAACGCTTTGCCGGATAAAAAATGGCCACCGTTGGGTGGCCATTTTTGTGGGCGTTGAGATCAATTTACATCGTGAGTGCGCGCAGCAGCATCAGCGGTGCATCCCACGCGCGGATGCACGGGCGGGTGTGCAAACTGCCGCCGCGCAGGGCATCGACCTTGTCCAAAATGCGCAGCCCGCCTTGCACCACCAAGCGCAGCTCCCAGCCGGCGCGCCCGGGCAGCAAATGCACCAAGGGAGCACCTTTTAGCATGCTAGCCCTTGCCCAGTCTGCGCTAGCAGCTATCAATTGCGTAGTGTTTTTTGTGCTGCGCAGCGCCAGCAAATCAGCGCGCTGCACACCGTGGGCGGCGCAGTCGGCTTCGGTCAGATAAAAACGCCCGCGTGGCAAATCGACGCTCAGGTCTTGCCAGAAGTTAATCAGCTGCAGCGCGGTGCAAATGGCGTCGCTTTGCTCTAGCGCTTGCGCGGTGTGTACGCCATACAGGTGCAGCAGCAAGCGCCCCACCGGGTTGGCCGAGCGGCGGCAGTAGTCCAGCAATTCGGCGCGGTCGGCGTAGCCAGCGCCGGCGTCGGTTTTGGCCACATCTTGGGCAAAGGCGCTGAGCAAATCGTCCAGCAGTGGCACTGGCAGTTGGTGGCTTTGCAAGGTGGCGGCCAGCGGCACAAACACCTCGGCCCAGCGCGGCGACGGTGCGGCGGCGGCGGCAATCGCTTGCAGGTCGGCGCGGTAGTCGGCCAAGTCGCGCAGGCGCTGGCTGGCGCTGGCGTCGCCCTCGTCGGCAAGGTCGTCGGCGGTGCGGGCAAAGGCGTAGATGGCGGCAATCGGTGCGCGCAGCTGGGGCGGGCACAGCAGCGAGGCGACGGGGAAGTTTTCGTAGTGCGTCACCGGCAGGGGTGCGCTGGCGGTATCTGGGGCTGGGGCGGGATGGTTCACGGCGCGGATTGTCGCAGCAGCGGTTTGGCACGATTTCTTGACAGTGTCAGCGCCATTCTTTAGATTACTAACCAGCTAGTCATTAAAAAATTAACCAGAGCCTTTTGCTATGCCATTTGCCATTCGTGCCCGTTCGGGGCTTTTTTTCCGTCTGGGTGCGGGGGCTGCAGCGGTCTCTGCTGCCGCGTTGCTGTTGGCCGGTTGCTCCAAGCCTGAGCCCTCGCCCGAGCCGGTGCGCTCGGTCAAGCTGCTCACCGTCGGTGTGGGCGCGCTGCAGTCGCAGACGGAATATGCCGGCGAGGTGCGCGCGCGGGTCGAGTCGCGCTTGGGCTTTCGCGTAGGCGGCAAGATAGTGCAGCGTCAAGCTGAGTTGGGTCAGCGCGTCAAAGCCGGACAGGTGCTGGCGCAGCTCGATCCGCAGGACTACCAACTCGCGGCGCAGGCTGCGCAGGCGCAGGTCAGCGCCGCGCAAATCCAGCGCGATTTGGCCGCGGCCGATGTCAAGCGCTACACCGCGCTGAAAGAACAAAACTTCATCAGCGGCGCCGAGTTGGAGCGGCGCCAAGCCACGCTGCAAGCGGCGCAAGCTGCGCTGGCGCAGGCGCAGGCACAGTCATCGGCGCAGGGCAATCAGACTGGCTACACGCGCTTGCTGGCCGATGTGGCCGGCGTCATCACCAGCATCGATGCCGAGCCAGGCCAAGTAGTGGCCGCTGGAGCGCCAGTGCTGCGTATTGCCCAAGACGGCCCGCGCGATGTGGTGTTTGCCGTCCCCGAGGACAAAGTCACGCACATCAAGCCCGGCCAATCGGTCGCAGTGCGCGTTTGGGCGGGCGACGAGACGCTGACCGGCCAAGTGCGCGAGGTCGCCGCCAGCGCCGATCCGGTGACGCGCACTTATGCCGTCAAAGTGGGGCTAGAGAGCGCGGATGCGCCGCCGCTGGGCGCTACGGTGACTGTCGCGCCGCAGGGCTTGGGGCAGGTCGGCACGCACGCGATGACGCTGCCGACGACGGCGTTGCGCCAGCAGGGGCAAGGTACGGCGGTGTGGGTGTACGAGCCGGCCAGCGGCACGGTGCGATCGCAGCAGGTGGGCATTGCCAGCGTGGACGGCAATACGGCGGTGCTGGCCTCGGGACTGGAGCCGGGGATGCGGGTGGTGGCAACAGGCGTTCACGTGCTCTCGCCGGGGCAAAAAGTGCTAATTTATGAGGAAAAAGTGCCTCAAACCCAGCAGGGACGTGCGCTAGCAGCTCCTGAAAGCATAGTAAGCACCCCAGACAATACGCCGGCAGCCCCTGCCGCTAAGGAGTAAAGCGGCCATGACACCGACTCCAGAGGTGCCCAACAAGGGCTTTAACATTTCTAAATGGGCGCTTGAGCATGCGGCGCTGACGCGCTACCTGATGGTGGTGTTGCTGCTGATGGGCGTGGGCGCTTATTTTCAGTTGGGCCAAGACGAAGACCCGCCGTTTACTTTTCGCGCGATGGTGGTGCGCACTTATTGGCCGGGCGCTACCGCCCAGCAGGTGGCTGAGCAAGTCACCGACAAGCTAGAGCGCACGCTGCAGGAGGTGCCCTACGCCGACAAAATTCGCAGCTACTCCAAGCCGGGCGAGTCGCAAATCATCTTTGAAATCAAAGACTCGTCACGCCCGGCTGAGGTGGCGGGCGTTTGGTATGCCGTGCGCAACAAGATTGGCGATATGCGCTACACCCTGCCCCAAGGTGTGCAAGGCCCGTTTTTTAACGACGACTTTGGCGATGTTTTTGGCGTGATTTATGCGCTGCAGGGCGAGGGCTTTAGCAGCGCTGAGCTGAAGGCGTTTGCCGACGATGTGCGCCAGCAGTTGCTGCGCGTTCCAGACGTCGCCAAGGTCGAATTATTTGGCGTGCAGGACGAGAAGCTGTTTATTGAGGTCTCGCAAAAGCGCCTGTCGCAATTGGGCTTGGACATGAACCAAGTGCTGGCGCAGCTGGGCCAGCAAAACGCGGTGGAAAGTGCCGGCGTCATCCAAACCAACCAAGACCAAGTGCAGGTGCGCGTGGACGGTCAGTTCAACGCCATCGAAGAGCTGCGCGCCATGCCGATTCGCGCCGCTTCGGGGCGGCAACTGCGCTTGGGCGACATTGCCCAAGTCAAGCGTGGCTATGTCGATCCGCCCAATGTGAAGGTGCGCTTTGAGGGGCAAGAGATGATTGCGTTGGGTGTCTCGATGGCCAAGGGCGGCGACATCATTCGTTTGGGCAAAGCATTGCGCGAGGCCACGCAGCGTATTGGCCAGCAGTTGCCTGTGGGCGTGACGCTAGCGAACGTGCAAGATCAGCCACGGGCGGTGGCCAGCTCGGTCAATGAATTCATCATGGTGCTGATTGAGGCGGTGGTGATTGTGTTGGCGGTGAGTTTTCTCGCTTTGGGCTTGCACAAGCGCAGCGGCGACAACCCGTGGTACCGGCGCTGGTACATCGACCCGCGCCCGGGTTTGGTGGTTGGTATCACCATTCCGCTGGTGCTGGCCGTCACCTTTTTGGCGATGTGGTACTGGGACATTGGCCTGCACAAAATCTCGCTCGGCTCGCTGATCATTGCGCTGGGCTTGCTGGTGGACGACGCCATCATTGCCGTTGAGATGATGGTGCGCAAGATGGAGGAGGGCTACGACAAGGTGCGCTCGGCCACCTTTGCCTACGAGATCACGGCCATTCCGATGCTGACCGGCACGCTGATTACGGCAGCGGGCTTTTTGCCCATTGGCATTGCCCGCTCGATGACGGGCGAATACACCTTCGCCATTTTTGCGGTGACGGTGATTGCGCTGGTGCTGTCGTGGATTGTCTCGGTGTACTTTGTGCCGTATCTGGGCACGCTGCTGCTGAAAACGCCGGCGCACGTCGAGCCGCTTCCTGCCATTCCGGGCGCACCGCCCGGCATCACCGAGCACCCGCACGAGGTGTTTGACAGTCCGTTTTACAACGTTTTTCGGCGCACCGTCAGCTGGTGTGTAGACCACCGCTGGCTGACGATTGGCACCACCGCGCTGATTTTTGCGCTGGGCATTGTCGGTATGGGGCGGGTGCAGCAGCAGTTTTTTCCGGACTCGGCGCGGCCTGAAATTTTGGTCGATGTGTGGTTTCCTGAAGGCACCTCGTTCGCCGGCAACGAGGAGGTGACGCGCCGCGTCGAAGCGCGCCTGCGCGCCGAGCCGGGCGTGGCCAATGTGGCGACCTGGGTCGGTTCGGGCGTGCCGCGTTTTTATCTGCCGCTGGACCAGGTGTTTCCGCAAACCAACGTCTCGCAGTTCATCGTCATGACCGAGGATTTGCAGGCGCGTGAAACTTTGCGCGTCAAGCTGCCGGCGCTGATGGCACGTGAATTCCCCGAGGTGCGTGAGCGCGTCAAGCTGCTGCCCAGTGGGCCGCCGGTGCCGTACCCGGTGCAGTTTCGCGTTGTCGGCCCAGACCCGGCGGCGCTGCGCGTGCGCGCCGATGAAATCAAGGCGTTACTGCGCGACGCGCCGCAGATGCGCGGTGTCAATGACAACTGGAACGAGTCGGTCAAGGTGCTGCGCCTAGAGGTCGATCAGGCCAAAGCGCGCGCACTGGGCGTGACCAGCCAGTCGATAGCCCAAGCCTCGCGCGTAATGCAGTCGGGGATGCCAGTGGGCCAGTACCGCGAAGGTGACAAACTGATAGACATCGTGCTGCGCCAGCCCGAGGATGAGCACCGTTTCATTACCGATATGGGCAACGCGTATTTGGCTAGCGCCTCGGGCCAGTCGATTCCGCTGACGCAAATTGCCAAGCCGATGCTCGGCTGGGAGCCGGGCGTGATGTGGCGCGAAAACCGCGAATACGCCATCACTGTTCAAGGTGATGTGGTCGAGGGCTTGCAGGGCGCGACGGTCACTGAGGCGCTGTTGCCCAGTTTGCGCAAGGTGGAGGCGGCTTGGCACACGGCTGGCCACACCGCTTACCGCATCGAAGTGGCGGGCGCGGTAGAAGAAAGCTCCAAGGGCGCCTCGTCGATTGCGGCGGGCATTCCGATCATGCTGTTCATCACCTTCACGCTGCTGATGCTGCAACTGCACAGCTTTAGCCGCGCGCTGTTGGTGTTCTTGACTGGGCCGCTGGGGATTGCCGGCGTGGCGGCGGCGCTCTTGATTTCGGGGCGGCCGTTTGGCTTTGTCGCACTGCTGGGGGTGATTGCGCTGATGGGGATGATTCAGCGCAACTCGGTGATTTTGATTGACCAAATCGAGAGCGACCGCGCGCGCGGCATCCCACCGTGGACGGCGGTGGTTGAGTCCACCGTGCGCCGCCTGCGACCGATTGTGTTGACGGCGGCAGCGGCGGTGCTAGCCATGATTCCACTGTCGCGCAGCGTGTTTTGGGGGCCGATGGCGATTGCCATCATGGGGGGGTTGATCGTCGCTACCGTGCTGACTTTGCTGGCGCTGCCAGCTATGTATGCCGCATGGTTTCGGGTGCGTCGACCCGAATCGATACGCCTTGAACCACATTAAGGTCGCTGTAACAGGTTAAAATCTAAAGCTGACCAATTTCATGCAGGCGAAAAAATCGGTTTTTCGCCTGACTTGTTTGTAGAGATCGAATGATTGCGCGGGTGGCGAAATTGGTAGACGCACCAGGTTTAGGTCCTGACGCCAGCAATGGTGTGGGGGTTCGAGTCCCCCCCCGCGCACCACCATGTAAAACTTTGCCAACACGGTGCCGCTGCACAGTTCAGCGGCCCGTGTGACTAAACACTAGGAATAGCCATGGCCGTTACCGTTGAAACCCTTGAAAAGCTGGAACGCAAGATCACACTGAGCCTGCCCCTTGCTGACATCCAGACCGAGGTCGAGTCACGCCTCAAGCGCCTGGCGCGCACTGTGAAGATGGACGGTTTCCGTCCAGGTAAAGTGCCGATGAAAGTGGTTTCTGAGCGTTACGGCTACTCGGTGCAATATGAAGTGTTGAACGACAAAGTCGGTGAGGCGTTTGCCAGTGCTGCCAGTGAAGCCAATCTGCGCGTCGCCGGCCAGCCGCGTATCACCGAAAAAGAAGGCGCACCTGAAGGTCAAGCCACTTTTGACGCGGTGTTTGAAGTGTTTCCTGAAGTCAAAATGGGCGATTTGTCCGAAGCCGAAGTCGAAAAAATCACGACCGAAGTAACCAACGAAGCCATCGACAAAACCATCGACATCCTGCGCAAGCAGCGCCGCACCTTCGCCCAGCGCGCAGCCGACGCTGCCGCCGAAGATGGCGATCGCGTAACGGTGGACTTTGAAGGCAAACTCGACGGCGAGCCATTTGAAGGTGGCAAGGCTGAAGGCTTTCAGTTCTTGGTCGGCGAAGGCCAGATGCTGAAAGAATTTGAAGATGCCGTCCGCGGCATGAAGACCGGCGAAAGCAAGACTTTCCCGCTGGCCTTCCCCGAGGAATACCACGGCAAAGACGTCGCCGGCAAAACCGCTGATTTCTTGGTCACGCTCAACAAAATCGAAGCCGCCAACCTGCCAGAAGTCAACGATGCGTTGGTCAAGTCGCTCGGTATTGCCGACGGCACAGTCGAAGCCCTGCGTGCCGATATCAAGAAAAACTTGGATCGCGAGGTCAAGTTTCGCTTGTTGGCACGCAACAAAGCGGCTGCTATGGACGCCTTACTGTCCAAAGCCGAGCTGGATCTGCCCAACGCCAGCGTGGACGCTGAAATTGGCCGCCTGAAAGAAGGTGCGCGCGCTGACTTGAAGCAACGCGGCATCAAAGACGCTGACAAGGCTGAGATTCCTGACGACATTTTCCGCCCGCAAGCCGAGCGCCGCGTGCGTTTGGGTTTGGTGGTGTCAGACTTGGTGCGCGCCAACGACTTGTACGCCAAGCCTGAGCAGCTGAAGGCCCATGTGGACGAGCTGGCCGCTAGCTACGAGAAGCCTGAAGACGTGGTGCGTTGGTACTTTGGCGACCGCCAGCGTCTGGGTGAAGTTGAAGCCGTGGTCATTGAAAATAACGTTGCTGACTTTGTGCTGAGCAAAGCCAAAGTGACCGAAAAAACGCTGTCGTTTGACGAGTTGATGGGTCAGGGCTGATTGCCCGCCCTTGGGCAGCGCGCCTAAATTGGTGGCGTTACGCTGCCGTATAACATCCGGGGGCTTGTGCTTTGGCGCACAAGCCCCAATTCGTTTCTGGGTACAGTACCCGCCTGACTGGAGAAATAATGAGCGCACAGGAAATTCAAGGCTTGGGCATGGTCCCTATGGTCATCGAGCAGTCGGGCCGCGGCGAGCGGTCTTACGACATTTATTCGCGTCTGCTCAAAGAGCGCGTGATCTTCTTGGTCGGTGAGGTCAATGATCAAACCGCCAACTTGGTAGTGGCGCAGTTGCTGTTTCTAGAAAGCGAAAATCCTGAAAAAGATATTTCGTTTTACATCAATTCTCCTGGTGGCAGTGTGACGGCAGGCATGGCGATTTACGACACCATGAACTTCATCAAGCCTGATGTGTCCACGCTATGCTGCGGCTTTGCTGCCAGCATGGGCGCTTTCTTGCTGGCTGCCGGTGCCAAGGGCAAGCGTTTTTCGCTGCCCAACTCCAAGGTCATGATTCATCAGGTGTTGGGCGGCGCACGCGGTCAGGCGACGGATATCGAAATCCATGCACGTGATATCTTGCGCACCAAGGATCAGATGAATCGCATCTTGGCCGAGCGCACCGGTCAGCCGCTGGAAAAAATCCAGCGCGATACCGAGCGCGACTACTTCTTGACGGCTGATGAAGCCAAAGACTATGGGTTGATCGACGAAGTGATTGCTAAGCGCCCTTGAAAATTCTAACGTTTAGCGTGCGGCAGTTCTCTGTGAAAAGCCGCTTGGGCATTCTTCTTCATTTACCCAGTAACACAAGGTATTGTTCTCATGGCCGATAAAAAAGGCTCTTCCAGCGAAAAAACTCTCTATTGCTCTTTTTGCGGAAAGAGTCAGCATGAGGTCAAAAAGCTGATCGCTGGTCCGTCGGTTTTTATTTGCGACGAATGTATCGATTTGTGCAATGAAATTGTCCGCGACGAGCTACCTACCGATCAGGTAGGTAAAGGTGCACGCGGCGATTTGCCGACCCCCGTTGAAATCAAAGCCAATCTTGATAGCTATGTGATTGGTCAAGAGCCGGCCAAGCGCACGCTGGCGGTAGCGGTCTACAACCACTACAAGCGTCTGCGCCACAAAGAAAAGGCCGGCAAAGACGATGTGGAGCTGTCCAAAAGCAATATTTTGCTGATTGGCCCGACTGGCTCAGGCAAGACGCTGTTGGCACAAACGCTGGCGCGGATGTTGGACGTGCCGTTTGTCATGGCCGACGCGACCACACTGACTGAAGCCGGTTATGTGGGCGAGGACGTTGAAAACATCGTGCAAAAGCTACTGCAAAGCTGTAACTATGAAGTTGAGCGAGCACAGCGCGGCATTGTGTACATCGACGAAATTGACAAAATTTCGCGCAAATCCGACAACCCATCGATTACCCGTGATGTGTCCGGCGAAGGCGTGCAACAAGCGCTATTGAAGCTTATTGAAGGCACGATGGCCAGCGTGCCACCTCAAGGCGGGCGTAAGCATCCGAACCAAGATTTTTTACAAATTGACACGACCAATATTTTGTTTATTTGTGGTGGTGCATTTGCGGGACTGGAGAAAGTCATCGAAAACCGTACAGAGGCTTCAGGTATTGGTTTTGGTGCCACGGTAAAGAGTAAAAAACAACGCTCTTTATCCGATGTCTTTACTGAGATTGAGCCGGAAGACTTAATTAAGTTTGGCCTGATCCCTGAGCTGGTCGGTCGTATGCCCGTAGTGACTGCGTTGGCCGAGCTGAGTGAAGATGCATTGGTACAAATCTTGACTGAGCCGAAAAATGCTCTTATCAAGCAGTATGGCAAATTGTTGGCGATGGAAGGTGTTGAGTTGGAGGTTCGTCCAGCGGCACTCAAGGCGATTGCCCGCAAGGCGTTGAAACGCAAAACGGGAGCGCGTGGATTGCGCTCCATCTTGGAGCAATCGCTCATCGGCACCATGTTCGATTTACCCAATGCCACCAACGTCGAAAAAGTGGTGGTCGATGAGTCCACCATCGACGAAGACAAGCCGCCGCTGCTAGTCTACCGCCGGGACGCCGCTAAAACGGCCTGAGAAAAATCTTGAAGTATGTGCTGCGATGGTCGTAGCACTGCTTTCGCTTTTTTGTCTTTTCTCTGTTGTCAACCCTCTCAGTCAGCACTTGGATGCTGGTGGGTTGAAAATACCGGCTAGCGGATCATATTCAATCCAATTTCACGAGGATTACCATGTCCGGATATTCCCCCCTGCTTGCTACCCCCATCGATTTGCCGCTGTTGCCTTTGCGCGATGTGGTGGTGTTTCCTCATATGGTGATTCCGCTGTTTGTCGGTCGCCCCAAGAGCATCAAGGCGTTGGAGTTGGCGATGGAGGCCGATCGCCGCATTGTGCTGGTGGCGCAAAAAGCCGCCGCCAAAGATGATCCCTGCGTCTCCGATATGTTCGAGGTTGGCTGCATCTCGACCATTTTGCAAATGCTTAAGTTGCCCGATGGTACGGTGAAGGTATTGGTTGAAGGCCAACAGCGCGCCCAAGTGGACGCTATCGAGGATGTTGATAGCCATTTCACTGCCACCGTGACGCCAGTGCAGGTATCAGCGGGCAATTACAAGCCCAGCGAAATTGAGGCGCTGCGCCGCGCCGTAATGCAGCAGTTTGATTTGTATGTCAAGCTGAACAAAAAAATTCCGCCAGAAATTTTGACATCGATTTCTAGTATCGACGACCCCGGTCGCTTGGTAGATACGATAGCTGCACACCTGCCGCTGAAACTGGAAAACAAGCAGTCCGTACTGGACTTGTCAGATGTGCAAGCGCGTCTAGAAAATTTGTTTGAGCAGCTCGATCGCGAAGTCGATATCTTGAACGTAGATAAAAAAATTCGGGGTCGCGTCAAGCGCCAGATGGAGAAAAACCAGCGTGATTTTTATCTGAATGAACAGGTCAAAGCGATTCAGAAGGAGCTGGGTGAGGGTGAGGATGGGGCAGATCTCGAAGAAATTGAGAAAAAAATCAAGCTGGCCAAGATGCCGGTGGAAGCGCGCAAAAAAGCTGAAAGCGAATTAAAAAAACTCAAGCTGATGTCGCCGATGTCAGCCGAAGCCACGGTGGTGCGCAATTACATCGACGTTCTGCTGTCGCTGCCTTGGAGTAAAAAAACCAAGATTAAGCACAACTTGGCCAATGCCGAAATCGTGTTGAACGAAGACCATTACGGCCTGGACAAGGTAAAGGATCGCATCTTGGAATATCTTGCAGTGCAACAACGCGTCAGCAAGGTGAAAGCACCAATTTTGTGCTTGGTTGGGCCACCTGGTGTGGGGAAAACCTCTCTTGGCCAGTCAATTGCCAAGGCTACTGGGCGCAAATATGTGCGCATGGCGCTGGGAGGCATGCGCGACGAGGCCGAAATTCGCGGGCACCGCCGTACGTATATCGGTGCCATGCCGGGCAAAGTGCTGCAAAGTTTGGCCAAGGTCGATACACGTAACCCGCTGTTTTTGCTCGATGAGATTGACAAGCTGGGTACCGATTTTCGCGGCGACCCTTCGAGTGCGCTGCTTGAAGTGCTTGATCCTGAGCAAAACCACACCTTTGGCGACCACTATGTTGAGGTCGATTTTGACCTGAGCGATGTGATGTTTGTGGCGACATCGAACTCGATGAACATTCCTTCGGCGCTGCTCGATCGCATGGAAATCATTCGCCTGTCGGGTTACACCGAAGACGAAAAAACCAGCATCGCCATGAAGTATTTGCTGCCCAAGCAAATGACCAACAACGGCGTGAAAGACGCTGAATTGCAGATCACCGAATCTGCTGTACGCGATATCGTGCGCTACTACACCCGCGAGGCTGGCGTGCGCTCGCTGGAACGCGAGCTGTCGAAAATCTGCCGTAAAGTGGTTAAGGGCTTGTTGCTGAAAAAGCTCACACCTCAAGTGGTGGTGACGGCGGATGATTTGCCCGAGTTTTTGGGTGTGCGCAAATACACCTACGGCTTGGCCGAACAGCAAAACCAAATCGGCCAAGTGGTTGGTTTAGCTTGGACGGAAGTGGGTGGCGATTTGTTGACCATTGAAGTCGTCACCATGCCTGGTAAAGGTGTGATTACGCGCACCGGTTCGTTGGGCGATGTAATGAAGGAGTCGGTCGAAGCGGCGCGTACGGTGGTGCGCAGCCGGGCACGGGTATTGGGCATCAAAGACGAGGCCTTTGAAAAACAAGACCTGCATGTCCACGTGCCCGACGGCGCTACACCCAAAGACGGCCCTAGCGCGGGCGCGGCGATGGCGACGGCGCTGGTGTCAGCACTGACGGGGATTCCAGTGCGCTGCGATGTCGCTATGACCGGTGAAATTACTTTGCGTGGCGAAATTACCGCTATTGGCGGTTTAAAAGAAAAGCTGCTGGCAGCGCTGCGTGGTGGTATCAAGACGGTGCTGATTCCGCAAGATAACGTTAAAGACTTGCAAGAAATTCCGGACAACGTCAAAAGCGGCTTGGATATCATCCCGGTGCGCTGGATTGACAAGGTGCTAGAGCTGGCGCTAGAGCGCCATCCAGTGCCGCTGACGGGTGAAGATGTGGCGAGTGTTGATGTGGCAGTAGTAGTGCCTGCACCGGTGGCAAGCAAGCCGATACGGCGTCCGGCAGTGAAACACTAAATTTTTTAACGATATTTTGGCGCGCACTAAAAAGTGCGCTACAATTCGTCTACTGTCGCAAGCGTTGTACAATGTAGGGCTTCAGTAAAATGCGGGAATAGCTCAGTTGGTAGAGCGATACCTTGCCAAGGTATAGGTCGAGAGTTCGAGCCTCTTTTCCCGCTCCATACATAAAAAGGGAAGCTTAGGCTTCCCTTTTTGCTGAAAAACAAAATAGCTGGCCCAAAAATTTGGCGCGATAGCAAAGCGGTTATGCCCCGGATTGCAAATCCGGTTAGCCCGGTTCGACTCCGGGTCGCGCCTCCAAATTTAAAAATTGAATTGTATTTTTGCTAATTTATTGAAGTAGCTAAAAAATGCAATATAATTTAAAGCTTACAAAGAAGTAACTTAGTCAAAACAGAGTTGCAACTCAGTAAACGCGGGAATAGCTCAGTTGGTAGAGCGCAACCTTGCCAAGGTTGAGGTCGAGAGTTCGAGCCTCTTTTCCCGCTCCATTTCTAAAGGGAAGCTTCGGCTTCCCTTTTTTATTGGAGGATTCGCAGTTGGCGAACTGCGAAAAATACAGGGCATTGCACACATGTGTTGCCCGGGTTAATCTGTGCAGCTTGTCGTCAAGTAGCAGCAGGCCCCGATGGTGAAATTGGTAGACACTGCGGACTTAAAATCCGCCGCTTTCCTGAAAAGGGGCGTGCCGGTTCGATCCCGGCTCGGGGCACCA
>JAGNUJ010000119.1 GCA_017987055.1 Giesbergeria sp. | reverse complement strand
CCGGGGTAGCCCCACATGGCGTCGGCGGTGTTGGCAAAGCGGTACAGCGCCGCGCCGGGCAGGCCCAGCAGCAAAAACCAAAACAGCGGGGCGATGACGGAATCGTTCAGGTTTTCTGCCAGCGTTTCGATGGCGCTTTGGCGCACTTCCTCGGCACTGAGCTGCGCCACGTCGCGGCTGACCAGCCACGCTAGGCGGGCGCGGCCAGCGTCGAGCGACTCGGTGAGTGCGGCTTCGACGGCGCGCACTTCGCTTTGCAGCAGCGCCAGCGCCATCAGCGGTTTGAGCAGCGCGCCCAGCAGCAGCGCGGCCAGCAGCGCGCGCACAGCCTGCTCCAGCGCTGCCATGTCCATGCCCGGTTCGCACAGCAAAGGGCGCAGCGCCGCGCTCGACAGCGGCGCCATCGCCGGTGCGCGCCCGCCCCACAGCAGCCACTGCACGCCAGCTTGCAGCAGCGCCGCAGCTATCATAAAAAGAGCTGCCAGCGCACACCACGCAAGGGCTGCAAGCCAAAAAGACTTTAAATCGCGCCCGGTCGGCTGGGTGGGTGCCACGCGCTGGCCCAAGGCATCTAGGGCACGGCCCATCCAGACGACCGGGTGCCAGCGCAGCGGCGGCTCGCCGCACAGCCCATCGACCGCCAGCGCTATCAACAGCGCCATCAACAGCACGCACAGCGCCAACCAGCCGCTAACGCCGGGCAGCAGCGGCGACAAATCCAGCAGCCACGCACCCATAAACACGCTCATAAATCACGCAGCGCGCTGTAGTGCGCCGCACCCCAGTGCGCCGCCCAAGTGGCGCAGCGGCCCAGCGCTTGGCGCGGGTCGTCAAAATCCAAAATCACCCGGTGCTGGGCAGACGGCGGGGGCTGCGGTTCTTGCAGCGTGCGGCCATCGGTCAGCAGCCACAGCCAGCAGTCGAGCAGGCCTTGGCGGCGCTGGGCGCGTTGCAGCAGTTGTTCGGCCTGCGCCAACGCCTGCGCCAGCGGCGTGCCACCGCCGCCGCCGACGCTGCGCAGGCGCACACCGCCCGACGCACGGGCGCGCCCGGGTGGCAGCAGCAGTTGCACGCCGTCGCCACCGAGTTGCAGCAGCGCCACGTCATCGCCTTGCTGCGCCGCTTGGGCGATGAGCTGCGCGGCGTGGCCTTTGGCCAGCGCCAGCCGGCCTTGCGCGCGCATCGAGCCGGAGGTGTCGAGCACGATGCAGTGCAGCCGCGCATGGCGCGCCGGCAGTGGCAAGCGGCGCAGGTGTTCGGGCAGCAAGGCTTGCGCGCCTTTGGCCCGCAGTGTCGCCAACCACGCGATAGCGCCGATTTCTGCCGCGCCCGCCTCCCGCATCGCCGGCGCGGCAAGGCTGTCTGCCAAGGGGCTAGGCCACCGCCGCCGACCCAACCCGCTGCGCGGGCGGCTGGCGGGGTGGCCTAGGCTTTTTTTGCCGGCCATCCCGGAATGCGCGGTACGGGGGTGAAGCCTTCGGGCTGGGCGGGCATGGCGCCCCAGTCGCCTTGGTGCGCGGGAGTGGCTTCGCTGGCGGGGGGCGGTGGTAGTGAATCAGCCGCCGCACTGTTATCAGGTGGTATCGGTGGACGTGGAGGCGGCGACTGCGGTGGCGGTGGCGGTGGCATCGCCTGCGGCGGCGCTGCGCTGCGGTGCGCCAGCGCCAATTCGGCCACCGCATCGACATCGGCGCAGCTGACCGCATCGCGCCCTTGCAGCGCCGTCAGCGCTCGGGCGGCGCGCAGCAGTACCAAATCGGCGCGCATCCCATCCACACCGGCGGCCATTGCGCGTTCTGCGGCGTGGTGCAGCACGGCATCGGGCCAATCGAGTTGCGCCAAAGCGGCGCGGGCAGCAATCAGGGCGTGGCGCAGCGCTTGCTGGGCTGGCTCATGCTGCGCGGCAAAGCCAGCCGGGTCAGCGTCAAAGCGCAGGCGCGCGCGCAGGATGGCGCTGCGCTGCGCGGTGCTGTCCGGGTTGGTCAGCGCGACCGACAGGCCAAAGCGGTCGAGCAGTTGCGGACGCAATTCGCCCTCTTCCGGGTTCATGGTGCCGACCAGCACAAAGCGCGCCGCGTGCTGCTGCGAGATGCCGTCGCGCTCAATCGTGTGCACGCCACTGGCGGCGGCGTCGAGCAGGGCGTCAATCAGCGCGTCGGGCAGCAGGTTGACTTCATCGACATACAACACGCCTTGGTGCGCCCGCGCCAACAGGCCGGGCTGCAGGCGCACCCGGCCATCGCGCAGCACGTCTTCGATGTTCAGACTGCCGACCAGCTGCTCCAGACTGGCGGCCAGCGGCAGGTTGACAAACGGTGCGTCCGGCAGCAGCGCGGCCAGCGCACGCGCGGCGGTGGATTTGGCGGTGCCGCGCGGCCCGCTGATGAGCACGCCGCCAATGCCGGGGTCGATGGCGGCCAGTTGCAGCGCCAGCTGCAAGGTCGGCTGACCGACCAGCGCCGTGAGCGGAAACTGCGGGCGGGTGGCGGACTGCGGCGCTTCAAGCGGATTTAACAAACTCATACCAAGGGGCCTTCTCCGTGTTCTTCCAGCCGCTGTTCCAGCGCCAGCAGGTGGTGTTCGATGCGCTCGCGCTGGTCGCCCGGCTGCTCCCACATACCGCGCTGCATGGCTTCGAGCAAGCGCTGGCCGATGCTGCGCAGGGCGAGCGGGTTGTGCTGCAGCAAGAACGCGCGGTTGGTGTCGTCGTGCAGATAAGCGTCGGCCACCAGCGCGTATTGGTGGTCGTGTACCACGCCGGTGGTAGCGTCAAAGGCGAACAGATAGTCCACCGTCGCCGCCATCTCAAACGCACCCTTGTAGCCGTGGCGGCGGATGCCGGCTAGCCATTTCGGGTTGACGGCGCGCGAGCGCAGCACCCGCGCCACTTCTTCGTTCAGGCTGCGGATGCGCGGCTCGCCGGGGACGCTGAAGTCGCCGTGGTACAGCGCGGCCGGCGTGCCGGCCAAGTGCTGCACCGCCACCGCCATGCCGCCCTGAAACTGGTAGTAGTCGTCCGAATCGAGCACGTCGTGCTCGCGGTTGTCTTGGTTGTGCAGCACGGCTTGCAAGCCAGACAAGCGCTGCTCAAACTGGCTGCGCGCCGCCACGCCGTGCTGGCCTTGCCCTTGGCCGTAGGCAAAAGCACCGGCGCGCAGATAAGCCTGCGCCAAATCGGCGCCATCCTGCCAGCGGCCACTGGCCATCACCTCTTGCAAACCCGCGCCATAGCCACCGGGGCGCGGGCCAAACACGCGCCAACTGGCCTCGCGCTGCGCTTGTTCGGCGCTCACGCCTTGGGTTTGCTGGGCTGCGGCGGCTTCGCGCAGCACGCGGGCGCGCACCGGGTTGACTTCGTCGCTCTCGTCATCGGGGCTGATGGCGACCACAGCGCGCACCGCCGTATCAAACAAATCCATCACGTTGGGGAAAGCATCGCGGAAAAAGCCCGACACCCGCAGCGTCACATCCACGCGCGGGCGGTTGCGTATCGCCATCGGCAGCACTTCGATATCGACCACGCGGCTACTGCCCTCGGCCCATTTGGGACGCACCCCGAGCAGCGCGAAGGCCTGCGCGATGTCTTCACCGCCGGTGCGCATGGTGCTGGTGCCCCAAACCGACAGGCCCAGACTGCCCAGCATCTCGCCGTGGTCTTGCAGATGGCGCTCAATGACGCGCTCGGCGGCTTTGGCGCCCATGGCGTAGGCGGTCTGCGTCGGCACGGCGCGGGTATCGACCGAATAGAAATTGCGCCCGGTGGGCAGCGTATCTGGCCGCCCGCGTGAGGGCGCACCGCTCGGGCCGGGTGGCACAAAGCGGCCGGCCAAACCGTTCAGGCATTGGGCGATTTCGTTGCTACCGCAGGCTTGCAGGCGCGGTTGCAGCACGCTGCGCAGGCGCTCTAGCACCGGCGCGGTGTGCGGCCAAGTGGCAGCGTCCAGCGCGGGCGCGGCGGCCACGTTGTCTGCCACCAACTGCTGCGCCAGCAGCTCCAGCCGCTCGCGCGTGTGGCCGGCGTGGCGCCACGGTTGGTCGCTCAAGGCTTGCAAGGCGGCGGGATAGGGGCCGCTCCACGGCGCCGCCCATTCGGGGCTGAGGGGGTTGAAGCCGGCGACGCCATCCAACTGCAAATCGCTGGCCAGCGCCTGCAACAGGCTGCGCTGACTGGCCTTTGTACCGCTGGGAAAACGCGCCAAAGCCACCAACGTATCGGTCTGCTGGCGGCCCTGCGGCGAGCTGCCCAAGGTATGCAGACCGTCGCGGATTTGTGATTCTTTGATTTCGCACAGGTAGGCATCCAGGCGCTGCAGCAGCGCTTCGCGGCCCGCGTCGTCCGCCGGGCGGGAAAAGCCCAATTCTTGGTGCAGGCCGTCCTTCAGCACGCGCTCCAGAATATCGGCGCGCAGGCGCTGGGCGCGGCGCGGGTCGAGCGACAGCGCCTCGTAGTACTCGTCCATCTGGCGCTCCAACTGTTGCAGCGGGCCGTAGGTTTCGGCGCGCGTCAGGGCGGGCATCAGGTGGTCGATGATGACCGCCTGCGTGCGCCGCTTGGCTTGGCTGCCCTCGCCGGGGTCGTTGACGATGAACGGGTACAGGTGCGGCAGCGGGCCAAGAATGGCATCCGGCCAGCAGGCCGCGCCCAGCGCCACGCTTTTGCCGGGCAGCCACTCCAAGTTGCCGTGCTTGCCGACGTG
Organism: Giesbergeria sp.; assembly: GCA_017987055.1. Taxonomy (GTDB): domain Bacteria; phylum Pseudomonadota; class Gammaproteobacteria; order Burkholderiales; family Burkholderiaceae_C; genus Simplicispira. Next base: position 394 of record JAGNUJ010000119.1, on the reverse strand, counting down.
TACCACCGCATCCACGGCAAATTGGCGCCGCAACCAAAAGTAAAACGCCAGATAAGCGTGCGTCGGCACCAAATCCGCATCGTGGTAGGTGGCGACCAAATCGATATCGCGGCCGCGCGCCGGCTGGATGCCAATAAACACCTGCCCCAGCCGCAGGCCACTGACCATAAAGCGGCCTTGGCGCACCATCGGGTCGGCCTCGGGCGGGCCCCACAGGGCGTTGACGGCGGCGCGGCTGTCCGGGTCAATAAGTTGCTCAAACGCGGCGTGGTACTCCTGCAGCGACAGGCTTTGCCCCGCCGGGCGCGCGTCGTTGGCGTCGAGTCGGTTGGTCACGCCAGCCACCAGCGCGGCCATCAAGTGGTCGCCGTCGGCGGGCAATTCGCCGGTGACG
>JAGNUJ010000118.1:2010-5156 GCA_017987055.1 Giesbergeria sp. | reverse complement strand
CGATCAATGCCATTGGAGTTGTGTGGGGACGAAACCCAAGATCACGGCGCGGGTTGAACAGGGTTTTGGAGCGCCGCCGTTTTTCGTACAAAAGTTGGGCCAAAACCGCCGGAATTGTACCAATGCAACGCCGCGCCGCTGCGCTGGACGATACCGCTGCCCACCTTGATCTGAATGCGCTGACCCCGGGTGCGGCAAGCGGCGATTTGGCGCTGCAGTTCGGCCAGTTGGGCGGCGCTTGGCGTGGTTTGGTGATGGCTGCGCAACCAGTGGCGCAGCACGTTGGCTTGGCGCGCGCTGCTGAGCGCTTGCAAAGCCGCGATGTGCGGCGGCGTACCGACACCGGCTAAATCTTGCTGCGCCAATTCGAGTAGCAATCCGTTGGCCTGTGCCGCGTGGGCGCTGCTGCGGCTGAAGGTGTCACGGAACGCCGGAAACACCGCCTCCAACGCCGGCAACAAGCGCGCGCGGATGCGGTTGCGGGTGTAGCGCTCGTTGGTGTTGGTCGGGTCTTCGATCCAGTTTTGGCCGCGCGCCACCAGCCAAGCGCGCAAATCAGCGCCCGCCACCGCCAGCAGCGGGCGGTGCCAATCCACGCCATCGCGCTGCCAATGCGCAGGCATCGCGGCCAGCCCCGCCACGCCCGCGCCACGCGATAAGGCCAACAGCAAGGTCTCCACTTGGTCATCGGCGTGCTGCGCCAACGCTATGGATTGAATAGCTGCTAGCGCACGCCCTGATTGGGCTACAGCCCGAAAAGCCTGGTATCTGGCAATGCGCGCCGCATCTTCAGGGCTTTGGCCGGGCGCTGGGCGAGCATCGACGCGCTGCACCGTCAGCGGCACCTTCAGGCGCGCACACAGGGCGACGCAGTGCCGCTCAAAGTCGTCAGCCGCTGCCTGCAAACCGTGGTGAACGTGGATGGCTTGCACCTGCCCCGGCCCCGGCCAGCGCTCAGCACAGGCCAGCAACAGAGCGGTGGAGTCGGCGCCGCCGCTCAGGCCGACGGCCAGCGGCAGCGCGGGGGCAAAGCTGCGCAGGGCAGCATCGACTGAAAGCGTCATGCCCGCAACGCCGTTAGCGCTCAGGCGGCTTTGGTATCGGTGAAGCGGCCGTAGCTTTGCAGGCGAGCGTAGCGGCGCTCCAGCAAGTCGGCGGTTTTCAGATCCGCCACTTGGCGGAAAGCATCGCCCAGCGCGCGTTTGACGAAGGATGACATCTGTTTAGGGTCGCGGTGTGCGCCGCCGACCGGCTCGCTGATGATTTTGTCCACCAGCCCCAGCGCTTTGAGGCGGTGGGCAGTGATGCCCAGCGCCTCGGCCGCGTCTTGCGCGCGCTCGCTGGTTTTCCACAGGATGGAGGCGCAACCTTCCGGACTGATGACCGAATAGATCGAATACTGCAGCATGAGCAGCTGATCGCACACGCTCAGTGCCAACGCGCCGCCCGAGCCGCCCTCGCCAATGATGGTGGTGATGATCGGCACTTCCAGCTGCGCCATCTCGTAGATGTTGCGACCAATGGCTTCAGACTGGCCACGCTCCTCGGCGTCGATGCCGGGAAAAGCACCGGGCGTATCGACAAAGGTGAACACCGGCAGCTTGAATTTTTCCGCCGTCTTCATCAGGCGCAGCGCTTTGCGGTAGCCCTCGGGGCGCGTCATACCAAAGTTGCGCAGCGCGCGCTCTTTGGTGTCCCGCCCTTTTTGGTGGCCCAGCACCATGCAGGCATGGCCGTTAAAGCGCGCCAAGCCGCCGACGATGGATTTGTCGTCCGAAAAATGGCGGTCGCCGTGCAGCTCGACAAAGTCGGTGAACAGGTCGCGCACATAGTCCAGCGTGTAGGGGCGCTCAGGGTGGCGCGCAATTTTGGTGATTTGCCACGGCGTCAGCACACCGTAGATGTCTTTGGTCAGCTGCTGGCTTTTTTTGCTCAGTTGGTCGATTTCGTCAGAAATATCGACCGCGCTTTCAGACTGCACATAGCGCAGCTCTTCAATTTTGGATTCGAGTTCGGCAATCGGTTGCTCAAAATCCAGAAAGGTCTTTTTAGCCAAGTTGTTTCTCCTAGGGGGCCGTGCTTATGCTCAGCAAAAGGTCGCGGCAAGGGTCAGTACGCGACCGGCAGCGGCGCCAGCGAGCGCCAAATATACCAAGTCGCCACGCTGCACCAAGGCTTCCAAGCCTCGGCCACTTCACGCGCTTCGTTGCGGCTGACGGGGTCGCCAGAAAAGTAGTTGCGGCTGATGCCGTTGATCAAGCCGGCGTCGTCCAGCGGCAGCACATTGGGGCGCTGCAGGTGAAAAATCAAGAACATTTCCGCCGTCCAACGCCCGACGCCGCGAATCGCCATCAGCTCGGCAATCACCGCTTCATCGCTCATCTGCGGCCAGTCGTCGCTGTGCAATTGGCCGGCGGCAAAGTGGCGCGCGAGGTCGTGCAAATACTCGGCCTTGCGCGCTGACAGGCCGGCGGCGCGCATCGCCTCGACAGGCAGCGCCAGCACCGGTGCTGGCGCCATCGCGGCGGGCAGCGCAGCAAAACGCTCCCAGACGGTTTGCGCCGCCTTCACCGAAATTTGCTGGCCGACGATGCTGCGCGCCAGCGTGGTGAAGGCGTCGCCGCGCGACTGCAGCGCCGCCTCGCCCAACTGCGGAATCAGGCGCTTGAGCACCCGGTCTTTTTTCATCAACTGCTTGCGCGCCTCCGCCCAATACGGGGGAGTGGCAACGGGCACGGCAGATTCAACTATCTTTTCAATAGCTATCACCGCACGCTCCGCTTGGGTTTGAGGCCGTTTTTATGCTTAAACCGCTCACTGCGCGGCTTCCCACGTCGTGCCGGCGGCGGAATCCTTCAGCACGATGCCGGCAGCCAGCAACTCGCTTCGGATGCGGTCGGCCTCGGCAAAGTTTTTGGCGGCTTTGGCTTGGGCGCGGGCAGCAATCTGCGCTTGAATTGCGGCTTCGTCCAGCCCTGCGCCCGACTGCAAAAACGCTTTCGGGTCGCCCTGCAGCAGCCCCAAGCAGGCGCCCAGGCTTTTCAGCAGGCCGGCGGCTTGCGCCGACTGGCTGCGGTTGACCTCGCCGGCCAAGTCAAACAGCACGGCGACGGCATCGGGCGTAGCAAAGTCCTCGTTCATCGCCG
>JAGNUJ010000118.1:0-1910 GCA_017987055.1 Giesbergeria sp. | reverse complement strand
CCCAAGCAGGCGCCCAGGCTTTTCAGCAGGCCGGCGGCTTGCGCCGACTGGCTGCGGTTGACCTCGCCGGCCAAGTCAAACAGCACGGCGACGGCATCGGGCGTAGCAAAGTCCTCGTTCATCGCCGCTTGGAAGCGCGCGGCAAACGGGTTGCTCCAGTCAATGGCTTGCTGCGCCGGCGCGACCAGACTCAGCGCGGTGTACAGGCGCTTGAGCGCGGCGCGCGCGTCGTCCAAATGCACATCGCTGTAGTTGAGCGGGCTGCGGTAGTGGCTGCGCACGACAAAAAAGCGCACCGTCTCGGCGTCGTACTGTTGGAGCACGTCGCGGATGGTGAAGAAGTTGCCCAACGATTTGGACATCTTCTCGTTGTCGATATTGATAAAGCCGTTGTGCATCCACGTTTGCGCAAACGGCTGGCCGGTAGCGCCTTCGCTTTGGGCGATTTCGTTCTCGTGGTGCGGAAACTGCAAATCGGCGCCGCCGCCGTGGATGTCAAAGCTCTCGCCCAGCAGCGCGCAGCCCATCGCCGAGCACTCGATGTGCCAGCCGGGGCGGCCCGCACCCCATGCGCTTGGCCACTTCACCTCGTCTGGCTCTGTGGTTTTGGCGCTTTTCCACAGGACGAAATCCAGCGGATCGTGTTTGCCGTCGTTGCCGCTTTGCACGGCGACGCGCTCGCCGGCGTTGAGTTCATCGAGCGATTTGCCCGACAACTTGCCGTAACCGGGGAATTTGCGCACCGCAAAGTTGACGTCGCCATTGCCGGCTTGATAAGCCAAGCCTTTGTCCTGCAGCGTGCCAATCATCGACAGCATTTGCGGCACGTAGTCGGTGGCGCGCGGCTCGTGCGTGGGGCGCGCTATGCCAAGGGCGTCGGCATCTTGGTGCAGCGCGTCGATCATGCGATCGGTCAGGCCGCGGATGGTCTCGCCGTTGGCGACGGCGCGCTGGATGATCTTGTCGTCAATGTCGGTGATGTTGCGCACATAAGTAACACGCAGGCCACTGGCTTGGAGCCAGCGCTGTACCACGTCAAACGCAATCATCGAGCGCGCATGGCCGAGGTGGCACAGGTCATACACCGTCATGCCGCACACATACATGCGCACGTGGCCAGATTCGAGCGGAACGAAGTCTTCCAAAGCACGCGTCAGCGTGTTGTAGATACGCAAGGTCATGGGAGTCATTTGGAGAAAAGAAAGAAAACGGGCGCTATGGCGCGCGAGATAAAGCGCGGTGGATGCGGCCGGGCTGGGGCGGCGCAATGCAGGCCGATGGCACTGTCCGCGCGGGCTGCAAGGCGATGGAACGGGTACTCGGCGCAGCCCTAAGTTACAATCGAAGGCAGTATATCGCTCACCGCCGGACTGCGCGTCCCGCTTTCGCAAAGACACCCTCCCATGCATCCAACCCCGTCGGCGCTCATGCGCCTACTGCACCACGGCGTGCGGTTATTGGCCTTGCCTGCCCTGCTGGCGACCCCTTTCGCCCACGCTGATGAGTACAGCGACGTCAACCAACTGCTGCGCTTGGGCAAGCACTCCGAAGCTTTGGCACGCGCTGACCAATACCTGTCGAGCAAGCCGCGCGACCCGCAAATGCGCTTCTTAAAAGGCGTAATCCAGTCCGAAAGCGGCAAGCCAAGCGACGCGGCAGCCACCTTCGTCAAGCTGACCGAAGAATTCCCCGAGCTGCCCGAGCCATACAACAACCTCGCCGTCATTTATGCCGGCCAAGGCCAGTACGACAAAGCACGCATCGCCCTAGAGATGGCGATTCGCACCAACCCCAGCTACGCCACGGCGCAAGAAAATCTGGGCGACGTTTACGCCCGCATGGCCAATCAGGCTTACAACAAGGCCCTGCAGCTCGACGCGGGCAACGCGGCGGTGCAGCCCAAACTGGCG
>JAGNUJ010000031.1 GCA_017987055.1 Giesbergeria sp. | reverse complement strand
CTTCAAACGCCGGCGCAATGGCGATTTCGTCGCAGCGCACGCCGACGCGCGCCGCCATATCGCGCGCATCAATGCCGCTGATGTCTGCCGTGTAAGGCGAGGGCATCATCACCGCGCGCACCTTGTCTGCGCCCAGCGCATCGACGGCAATCGCCAACACCAGCGCCGAATCCATGCCGCCCGACAGCCCCAACAGCACGCCCGGAAAGCCGTTTTTGCCGACATAGTCGCGCACCGCCAGCACCAGCGCGTCCCACAACTCGGCTTCAGGCGTGGCTTCGGGGGCAATATCTGCTTCTATTTTGAGAGCTGCTAGCGCACGCTGTATATGGCTTAGCACCAGTTTTGATACAAATCCGGGTGCCCGTCCGGCCAGCGTGCCATCCGCTTGCAGGGCGAACGAGCCGCCATCGAACACCAGCTCATCTTGTCCACCGACCATGTGCGCATAGACCAGCGCCAAGCCGGTTTCTTGCACGCGCGCGCGCATCGCCCGCTCGCGCTCAGCCGACTTGCCGGCGTGAAACGGCGAGGCGTTGATGACCGCCAGCAACTCGGCGCCGGCTTGGGCTGTGGCCTGTGCCGGGGCGGGCAGCCACGCATCCTCGCAAATCAGCACACCGACGCGCACGCCGGCGACCTCGAATACACAGGGCGATTGGCCGGGGGTGAAGTGGCGCTGCTCGTCAAACACGCCGTAATTGGGCAGCGCTTGCTTGGCATAGGTTTGCTCAATCACGCCGTGGCGCAGCACGCTGGCGACGTTGAAGCACGCCAGTGCGCCATCGGCCAAAACCTCACCGCGCTGTGGATGCCCGAGCACGACCACCAAGCCCTTCAACCCTGCGCAGGCAGCGGCCACGGCTTTCACGGCATCATCACAGGCCGCCAAAAAGGCGGGGCGCAACAACAAATCTTCCGCCGCGTAGCCGCACAGTGCCAGCTCGGGCGTGAGCAGCAATTGCGCGCCGGCCGCGTGCGCCTCGTGGGCGGCGGTGATGATTTTTTGCGTATTTCCGGGCAAGTCGCCCACCACAAAATTAAGCTGCGCAGTGCAAATGGAGAGTGTCATGGATTGGAAACCGGATGGAGCAGCACCTTGCCAACGGGGCATTGCAGGAGCGGCACGTGGCTGAGGGCGCAATTATCACCCGCGTCTTCGCTTCCTTGCTGGGCGTTGATGCGCAGGCTTGGAACAGTTTGCTGGCCTGCCAGTCGCAGCCGACGCCGTTTATGCGCCACGAGTATTTGACTGCGCTCGAGCGCAGTGGTAGCGCCACGCCCGACACCGGCTGGACGCTGCACGCCGTCACGCTGTGGCAGGGCGGGGCGCTGATTGCCGCCTGCCCGCTGTACCTGAAAGACCATTCGTATGGCGAGTACGTCTTTGACTGGGCATGGGCGCGCGCTTATGCCGAGCACGGCTTGGACTACTACCCCAAAGCGCTGGTGGCCGTGCCGTTTACCCCGGTGCCCGGCACGCGCTTGATGGCGCGCGATGCACCGGCGCGCGCCGCTTTGGTGCAGGCGCTGCGCACGTGGTGCGAGGGCGCGGGCGTGTCATCGCTGCACCTGCTGTTTGGCAGCGATGAGGACATAGCCGCCTGCGCCAGCGCCGGGCTGATGCTGCGCCACACAGTGCAATTCCACTGGAACAACGCTCAATACACTGATTTCGACGCATTCCTAGGCAGCCTGAACCAAGAGAAGCGCAAAAAAATCCGCCAAGAACGCCGCCGCGTTGCCGATGCGGGCGTGAGCTTTCGCTGGGCGCTGGGCAGCGACATCACGCAGGCTGATTGGGATTTTTTCTACCGCTGCTACGAGCGCACTTATTTGGAGCACGGCAACGCGCCGTATCTAACGCGCGATTTCTTTGCGCAGATGCAAAGCGCTATGCCCGAGCATTGGCTGCTGTTCATTGCCGAGCGCGCGGGCCGCGCTATCGCTGCTATTTTGATAGCTACTAGCGCACGTATCCATTGGGCTGCAGGCCAAAATGACCTAAAAAACGAGGATGTAAACGCTGATTTAGCGCCAATAACCGCCTATGGCCGCTATTGGGGCGCGCTGGAGCGGGTCGATTGCCTGCACTTTGAGGCCTGCTACTACCAGCCGCTGCAGTGGTGCATTGAGCACGGCGTGCAGCGCTTTGAAGGCGGCGCGCAAGGCGAACACAAAATGGCGCGCGCCTTGCTGCCGGTGCAGGCCAGCAGCGCGCATTGGCTGGCGCATCCAGCGTTTGCGGATGCGGTCGATCGATTTTTGGCGCTCGAAGGCCAAGGCGTGGCGCAGTACATGGGCGCGCTGCAATCGCGCAGCCCTTTTAAGCGGGTCTAAAGAGACCGAGCCGCTAAATCAGCCGCCACAAGCGCCGCAGCACGAGCCGCTGGACTCGGGCTTTTCCAGCTTGCTGACCAGCACGCGCCACTGGGCGGGGCCTTGCTCCAAATACGCCCACTGAAACTGCCCCGGCGAGCGCGATTCGAGCTGGCGGCGCAGCGGCTGCGGGTCGTGGTCGTTCAGGATTTGCAGCGCTTGGCCGGGCAGCAAATCATCAAAACTGCCAAAAATGCTTGAGTGGCGCTGCGGCGGCGGGATTTGGCGCACGTCAATCTCGACGATGGCAGTGGTGGTAGTGGTGGTGCTCATAAAAACCTTTCTAAAGGGAGAGAGAAAATCAACCGTCCTTGCCGTCGGCGCGGGTTTGCAGCAGCCACGGCGTGTACTTGAGCAAATAAATCACAAACGCCAGCGCCCACGCCAGCGCAGCCACCACCAGCGCCGTGGCATACCACTGCGGCGTGGCGACTGGTGTGAACACGCGCAGCACCGCCGCGCCCATCACCAGCGCGTAGGCAAACACCTCGGCACCCGACACCTGTAGCGGCCGCCCGGTGTGGCCGCGTGCGGTGCGCGTGACCATGCCAATAATCAATCCGCCCGTAGTGCCGACCGCCAGCGCGTGGATGGCAGGCGACACCGCCACCCAGCCCAATTGCGCCAAGGCCAGCAGTGCAAAGCCGACCACCATCCAGGCGTAGGACAGATGCAGGATCCACAAAATGGGGCGCTGCAGCGTCACCCACGGCTTCCACTGCGCCAAGCGCACCGCGTGCAACACCGCCGCCAGCGCGCAGGCCACCAGCGTGACCGGATTGGGCGCCAGCAGCACCCACAGCGCCAATGCCAGCGCGGTGACGGCCAGTGTGGTCAGCTCACTCCAGCGGGAAATTTTGATTTGCAGCCCCGGCGTGGCGCTCATGGTGAAGGCTGGGACAACGCGGCCAGCCATCACGCATTCGATCATCACAATCATCGCCAGCCCGGCGTAGAGCGGTTGTAGCGGCGCGATGTCGAGCACGCCCAGCACGCTCAAATGGAACGCCGCATTGGCAGCGCCGAGCAACAGCAGCACGCCAATCAGCGGCAGATTGCGGCGGTTTTTCGCCTGTAGTAAGACGCGCAGCAAAATCAGCGCCACTGCCGGCAGCAACGCCACATCCAGCGCGGCATACACCCCATAAGGCCCCGTCAGCGCCGCAATGCGCGCGGCAACCCACAGCACAAACAGCGCGCCCAGCGCCGTGCCGCGTGGCGTGGCCAGCCCGGTCCATGCTTTGACAGCGGTCAACAAAAAACCAGCAATCACGCCGGCGGCAAAACCAAACAGCATCTCGTGCGCGTGCCACAGCAGCGGCGCCAGCGGCAAATCCAGCGCAATCCAGCCGAGAAAAGACGCAATCCACAGCGGCACGCTGATGGCAGCCACCAGCGCCGTGCCAATGTAAAACGGGCGAAAACCCAAGCGCAGCACCGGCCAATCTTTCAGCGCGGCAGCAGCGGCGGGAGCAGACGAAAGAGGCGGGGCAGAGGATTTCATGGCACGGTTCACCGGAGAGTGATTTTAAAATTCATTCTAAATGAATATTAAAGCGCGTAATCCATGCAATGGCTCAGGCCAAACGACAAACCCGGCAACAGCCGGGTGGGTAAAGAGGCGCGTTGTCGGTTTATTGGCGCGCGATTTGCGCCACCAAGCCCATTTCAGCGCTGTCGAGCAAGGACTCGATGTCCATCATGATCAGCATCCGCTCGCCCATGCGGGCAATACCGGTGACAAACGCCGCGTCCAGTTGCGACTGGAACTGCGGCGCCGGTTTGATGGCATCTTGCGTCAGGGCGACCACATCGGCCACCGCATCTACCACCACGCCCATCACCGTGCCGCGCACGTTCAAAATAATGACCACGGTGAAGGCGGTGTACTCGGCGCTGGCGCATTGCAGCTTGAGGCGCAGGTCAACGATGGGAACAATCACCCCGCGCAAATCGATGATGCCTTTGATGAAATCCGGTGCCTGTGCCATGCGCGTGGGTTGCTCGTAAGAGCGGATTTCTTGCACTTTCAAGATATCGATGCCGTACTCTTCCTTGCCCAATTGAAACGTCAGGTACTCGGCCGCCGGCGCTTTGCTGGCCGTGCCTCGGCTGGCGGTGGTCGTCATCGGGCTGGCGCTGGGGGAATGGTCGGATTGCATCGTGTCGTTCTCTTTCTTTGCGTCGGCTCAAGCCGCTTTAAGCGGGCAAGGATACCAGCGTTGGCGTTTCTTTTTGTCACACTCAGTAACGCCTCAGCGGTGGCTCAAGCGGCGCACCGCCCAGTCGCCGACGCTTTGAATCGCTTGGACAAAAAATACCAAAATCACCACCACTGCCAGCATCACATCGGGCAAAAAGCGCTGGTAGCCGTAGCGAATGCCCAAGTCACCCAAGCCACCGCCACCCACCGCGCCGGCCATTGCCGAGTAGCCGGTCAGGCTGACAAAGCTGATCGTCAAGCCGGCGACGATGCCGGGCATGGCCTCGGGCAGCAGCACTTTCCAGACGATTTGGCTGGTGGTCGCGCCCATAGACTGCGCGGCCTCGACCAGACCGTTATCGACCTCGCGCAGCGCAGTTTCCACCAAGCGCGCCATAAACGGTGCCACCGCCAAGGTCAGCGGCACCACGGCAGCGGCGGTGCCAATCGACGAGCCAACAATGGCGCGCGTCAGCGGAATGATGGCCACCAACAAGATGATGAACGGCGTTGACCGCGCCGCATTGACGATCCAGCCGACAGTCTTATTCAGTGGACCGTTTTCTAGCACGCCGCCGTAGTCGGTCAGGCGCAAAAACACGCCCAGCGGCACACCGATCAGCGCGCCGGCCACGCCCGAGATGCCGACCATCACCACCGTCTCCCACAGCGAGGTGGCAAACAGCTCCAGCATCATTTCCGAAAAATTCTCAAACATGGTTGGCTCCCTGCACCGTTGCGACGACTTCGACCTCGACCCCGTGGCCGCGCAAATAAGCCACGGCGCTTTGCAACTGCGCCCCGCCGCCACTGGCAAACAGCGCCAGCGAGCCAAAGGTTTGCCCCTGAATCTCGTCAATCTGCCCGTGCAGGATGCTTAAATCCAGCCCCAACTCGCGGATCAGGTGCGACAGGATGGGCTGGTAAGCACTCTCACCCGCATACGACAGGCGCAGCAACTGGCCGGTCACGCCGCTGATGGCGCTGTTGCCGTTGGCGGCCAACTGCGCCGTCAGCGCTTGCACGCGCTCCAAGACGCTGGCGGGCAGCTCTTGCGGCACGATTTCGTCGATCAGGCTTTTCGTGATGGCCTGCTGCGGGCGGGTAAACACCTCAACCACCGAGCCGATTTCAACAATCCGCCCGGCCTCAATCACCGCCACGCGGTCGGCTACGTCTTTGATGACCTGCATTTGGTGGGTAATCAGCACCACCGTCAGCCCCATCTCGCGGTTGACTTTGCGCAGCAGCGCCAAGATGGAGCGGGTGGTTTCCGGGTCAAGCGCCGACGTGGCCTCGTCCGACAGCAACACTTTGGGCTGACTGGCCAACGCCCGCGCAATGCCGACGCGCTGCTTTTGTCCACCGCTGATTTGCGCCGGATAGCGCCCGGCCAGCTCCGTCAGGCCGACCAACTCCAGTAGCGGCTCAATGCGCTGGCGAATCGCGTCCTTATGCATCCCGGCCAGCTCCAGCGGCAGGGCGGCGTTGTCAAACACCGTGCGCGAGGACAGCAAATTGAAGTGCTGAAACACCATGCCAATGTCGCGCCGCGCGGCACGCAAATCGGCGTCGTTCAGTTGCGTCATATCGCGGCCATTGACGATGACGGCGCCGCTGGTCGGGCGGTTGAGCAGGTTGATGGCGCGCACCAGCGAGCTTTTGCCGGCACCGCTTTTGCCGATGATGCCGAACACCTCGCCGGGCTGAATCTGCAGGTCGATGCCGCGCAACACCTCGACCGGGCCATTGGCGCCCGCAAAAGTCTGGGTAAGTCCCCGAATATCAATCATGGAAAAGAGGGTAGATAGAAAACCGAAAAAGGCCTCCGAAAGAGGCCGATGGGCGCTGTACGCCAGACGGGGCGCGGCTAGAAACTATGTTTTTCATAGCTGCTAGCGCACGTATCTATTGGCCTACAGGCTTATTTGGCTTGAATTATGACGCAGTGCTGCCCGCGCCTCTCCCACCAACGTCGCCAGTGCGGGCAATCTGGACGATTTGGGTATGCCCAAACGCCAAGCGCCGGCCGTCACCACCACCATGCGCAGCCACGGCGGCGGGGTAGCGCTGCCCCGTGAAGCATTATTTTTTGTCATATATCTGGTCAAAAAATCCGTTGTCACCAAAGTGCGCTTTACTCACATTGCGCCAACCGCCAAAGGCCTCTTCAATGGTGAATAGCTTGAGCCGGGGAAACTGCGCCGCGTATTTGGCTTGGGCTTTGGCACTGGTGGGGCGGTAGAAATTGCGCCCGGCAATGTCTTGGCCTTCGTCGGAATACAAATACTCCAAATACGCCTGCGCCACTTTGCGCGTGCCTTTTTTGTCGACGTTTTTATCGACCACCGCCACCACCGGCTCGGCCAAGATGCTGATGGACGGGACGACGATGTCGAATTTGTCGGCGCCAAACTCTTTCAGCACCAAAAACGCTTCGTTCTCCCACGCCAGCAGCACATCGCCCATAGCGCGCTGCGCAAACGTCACCGTCGAGCCACGTGCGCCCGTGTCCAGCACCGGCACGTTTTTATACAGGCGAGAGACGAAGCTTTTGGCCCCCGCCTCGCCGCCATTGCTGCCACCTTGGCGCTTGCCAAACTCCCAAGCGGCCAAGTAGTTCCACTGCGCCCCAGCCGAGGTTTTGGGGTTGGGCGTAATCACGGCCACTCCCGGCTTGACCAAATCGCCCCAATCTTTAATGCCCTTGGGATTGCCCTTGCGCACCAAAAAAATAATGGTCGAGGTGTAGGGCGCGGCGTTGTGCGCCAAGCGCTGTTGCCAGTCGGCGGCGACCAAACCGCCGTGCTTGACCAGCGCATCAATATCGGGCGCCAAGCCCAGCGTCACCACATCGGCGCTGATGCCATCAATCACCGAGCGCGCCTGCTTGCCCGAGCCGCCATGCGACTGCTGCACCGTCACGTCCTGCCCGGCCGTGGCCTTCCAGTGCTTGGCAAACGCTTGGTTGAACTGCGTATACAGCTCGCGCGTCGGGTCGTAAGACACATTGAGCAAGGTCACGCTTTGCGCAAACGACGGCAATGCGTTCAGGGACAAGCCGGCGGCCAGCGCAGCGGCCAAGGGAAACTTGATAAAGTGACGGCGAAGTTGCATGGAGAGCTTTCTGATGTAAAAAACGGTGCAAATCACCGCTGCAATGCATTCTGAAAGCCATTCGTCAAAACCAGAAAGAATAAGAATTCACTTCTTTATTCCTATATACATATAGATTTACACCAAACCCCCGCTAGAAGGAAATTTTCATGGCACGTACCGTCCACTGCATCAAGCTCGGCCAAGACGCTGAAGGACTCGACTTTCCGCCCTATCCCGGTGAAATGGGCAAGCGCCTGTGGGAGAGCGTCAGCAAGCAAGCGTGGGCCGATTGGCTCAAGCACCAAACCATGCTGGTCAACGAAAACCGCCTGAACTTGGCCGACGCGCGCGCCCGCCAATATCTGGCGCGCCAGATGGAGCAGCACTTCTTTGGCGGCGGCGCCGATGCCGTGCAGGGCTACGTGCCGCCTAGCGCTTGAGCGTATCTGGCACATTTTTCCTCTCTAGGGCGCCTCTTGTGGCGCCTTTTTCATTGATTTTTCCTAGTTCTTTATGGCCGAGCACATTCAATGCTTAGACGGCGGCGACCGCAGCAGCGCGCTGGTGCAGGCGCAAGCGGTCTTTTTGCAAGGCTGTGGCCTACCAGCAGCATGGGCCGCTACACCGCGGTGGCGCATTTTGGAGACCGACTTTGGCCTAGGGCTGAACTTCCTCGCCACCTGGGCCGCTTGGCGCGCCGATCCGCAGCACTGCCGAATGCTGCACTTTGTCTCGCTCGAAGCGTGCCCGGTGGCCGCAGCCGACCTGCTGCACGCGGCCCGGCAATACCCCGATCTGTTGCCGCTAGCGCAAGAGCTGCACGATCAGTTCTGGGGGCTATTGCCTGGCGTACACCGTCTGAGTTTTGACAATGGTCAGGTACTGTTAACACTGTGCATTGGCGATGCGCCAACGCTGCTACGCCAACAAAATTGGACCGTAGACAGTATCTACCTCAACGGCTTTAGCTCCGAGCGTAACCCTTACCTGTTGAGCGCGCACAGCTTGAAGGCCCTTGCACGCTGCTGCCGCCGTGGGACGCGCTTGGCCACCTCTACCGTCGAGCAGGCGCTGCGCGATGCGTTGGCGCAGTGCGGTTTTGATGTCCGAAAAGCACCTGGAGTGGCGTCTAAATGCGACAAACTGCAAGCTACATTTGATCCGCATTGGGAGCCGCGCAGTGCCCGCCCTGCTGCTTTGGCGCTGCAACCTGCACGCTGCGTGGTCATTGGCTCTGGGCTGGCAGGCGCAGCTACTGCGGCCAGTCTGGCGCGGCGTGGCTGGCAGGTACAGGTGTTGGATGCCGGCGCTACACCCGCCAGCGGTGCCTCGGGTCTGCCTGCGGGACTGTTTGCGCCGTACCTATCCCCCGACGACAACCAGTTTTCACGCGTTTCGCGCAGTGGCGTGCGCGCCATGCTGCAACAGTGCGCGGCGCTGTTGCATAGCGGCGTGGATTGGGCTCCTAGCGGCGTGCTAGAGCGCCGACCACCAGACCGTTTAGGCATACCGTCCGACTGGACCAGCGGCCTGGGCTCAGACTGGTGTGGGCAGGCCAGCGAAGCACTGTTGCACACTGCCGGCCTGCCCAGCGGCACCAGCGCCTGCTGGCACGTGCGCGCTGGCTGGTTGCGACCTGCTCAATTGGTCGCTGCACTACTGGCGCAGCCGGGCATTGCCTGGCGTGGAAATACTTCTGTAGCGCAACTGCAACGTCTGCCTGAGGATGCGCAGGGCTCAGGAGACAGCTCACCTGTGTGGCGCGTAGTGGACACTCAAGGCCGTACCGCAGCCGAGGCTGAACTGGTGGTACTGGCCGCTGGACTAGCCTGCAATGTGCTACTAGCTGGCATTGACCCATCCTCATCTCCCCTGCCGCTACAGCCTGTGCGCGGCCAGCTCTCGTGGGGGCTGCAGGATGTGCCGGCCACCAGCAATTTGCCTCCGTTTCCGGTCAATGGCCACGGTGGCTTGGTGGCGCATGTGCCGCAACCCGGCGGTGGCTACGCTTGGTACATGGGCTCAACATTTGAGCGCGATGTCGATCAACTGCCTATGGGTGCAAGCGAATGCGCCGCTGCCCACGCCAGCAATTGGCACCGGTTGCAAGAACTGCTGCCCGACAGCACGTCGGCACTACAAGCTGCGTTTGACCCGACTACGCTGGCTGGTGCGCAGCAAGTGCAAGCCTGGGCCAGCGTACGCTGCACCACGCACGACCGCCTGCCCATCGTCGGCCCGGTCAATGCCACTGACTTGCCCGGCCTGTGGGTCTGCACCGCCATGGGCGCGCGCGGCCTGACACGGGCAGTGCTGTGCGGCGAACTATTGGCGGCGCAGCTGCATGATGAGCCGCTACCACTGGAAGCCAAGCTGGCGCGGGCGCTGATGCCGCGCTTTGTTTCTGCACGCGCTTAAATCAACCCTAACTGGCGCGCTTGCAAAGCTGCCTCGGCGCGGCTGCTGATGTTGAGTTTGCGATAGATGTTTTTGACGTGATCGCCGACGGTGTGGCGCGAAATTCCCAGCGTGGTGCCAATGTCAGCAGTGCGTACGCCCTGGGCCAGTAGCCCCAGCACCTCACGTTCACGCGCACTCAGACAACACGCTCCGGATGTTTCGGGTGTCTGCGCTGCCGCCGGTACCTGAAAGTGGCGCAGCAAGCGTCGCGCAATCGCCGGAGACAGCGGTGGCTGCCCCTGAGCAATTCCCCGCAACTGCAGCGCTAGCCATTCATTCGGATGGTCTTTGAGCAAGTAGCCTTGCGCGCCCGCTTGCAGCGCCTGAAATAGATGCTCGTCACCATCGTGTATAGAGGCCACCACTACGGCGCAGTCGGGTTGGCGTTGCGCCAACTGCGCAATAACCTCTAGGCCGCTGCCATCCCCCAGCGTCAAGTCAACCAAGGCCAAGTCAAAACGAATACCTTCATTGTCCGCACTGTCGAGCACGGCCAGCGCCTGGCACACGCTGCGTGCCAGAGTGCAAGGTATTGAGCCAAAAGCGGTCAGAATGGCGCTTTGCAGCATGACCAGTGCATCTGCCAAATCATCAACCAACAAAATTTGTTTCATGAGCTTTCCTGCTCTAAGGATGGGGCTTGTGATGCCTGTGCGTACACATTTTGTCCCAGCGGCAGGCGCAGCGACACTTCGGTGCGCCCATCAGGCAATGTGCAAGCGTGCCACTGCGCGTTGTACTGCTGCAGGCGCTGGCGCATACCGCGCAGCCCTCGACCTTCGAGCCATTGTGCGGGAGTGGCAGGTATGCCATCGTTGCGCAGCGACAACGCCAGACTGCCCGCCTCCAGCGTTACTGCAATCTCCACAGCGTGCGGCTGGCCGTGTTTGAGCGCGTTGGTCAGGCTCTCGCGCAAAGCACGCTCCAAAACGGACTTTTGTCGCGACCCCAATAGCGCCGCCACTTGATCGAGCGGGAGCTGCGGTGCCGTCCAAGTGAGAACAACCCCTGCCGCCTCGCACCGGGTTGAGGCTTCTGCACGCCAGTCAGCTAGGGCATCAGCCAAAGGAATGGCGTGTGTATCCATCACATTCAAAGCCGTGCGCAAATCGTTCATGGCAGCACGTGCCAGTTCTGTAAGTTCTGGCGACTGCGCCCGGTGGATCAGCATCAGCAAGCGCGCACCAACATCGTCATGCATATCACGGGCAATACGCTGGCGCTCATCGCGAGCGCCACGTTCGTGTGCCTGGCGGCTGCTTTCGGCTTGCTCCATGAGTTCTACCAAGGCGTTGACGAAAGTGGCATCTTTGCTGGAAAACAGGCGTTGACCGCGTGCCGGATAGCGCAAACACTGGGCCTGCAGACTGGCACAAGCGGGAACTTGCAGCGCTAGACCGCCTTCGTCGATGCGGGCGCGTGTTCGGTTACCGGTGACATTGCTGGTGCCAGATTCCAGATGCAGCGGGTCATAAAGGCGGCGTAGCAGGTCTTGCCATAGGCCGTCTTGAACTTGGCGAGATGGCTGAAAGGCAATGTGTACTACGTC
Organism: Giesbergeria sp.; assembly: GCA_017987055.1. Classification (GTDB taxonomy): domain Bacteria; phylum Pseudomonadota; class Gammaproteobacteria; order Burkholderiales; family Burkholderiaceae_C; genus Simplicispira. The sequence continues at coordinate 3,682 of JAGNUJ010000031.1, read as the reverse complement.
CGGCATCAGTTCATGCAACTGCAGGTTCGGCTGGTGGGTCAGGCGCAGCCATAGCCACTGGCGGGCAGGAAAGTAAAGCGCGCTGCAAATCCACAGCGACACCCCCAGAGCTGGCCCGGCAGACCAATCCAACGTGAGGATAAGCAGCGCATCCACCACTACCACGGACAACGCACCCCCCACCCACAACAGCATCTTGAAAGCCCATTCATCCAGTTCAAACAACCGGTAGCGACGCAGCCCCAGTGCAATGCCAACATAAATGAACAGAAAGAAACCAAAAGCATAGCCCTGAGGCATTGGTGGTAGCCAGCCCAAGCTGGCGGTGGTGATGATGAGCAAGATAAAAAGACCGCTGCCCACCAGCATCGACAAAATAAACCAGCGCAGTGACGCGCGATGCAAGGGCGCGCCCCGACTGCGCCTCCACTGCACAGCAGCTAGCAGCATGGCCAGCAGCATTTCGACCATGACCAACAATTGCATCCCCACAGCGGGGCTTGGTGCTAAGCGCAGCAAGTCTGTCAGCCACCACAGAGTAAACAGCACAAACGGCCATAACATATGAATGGGGCGCAGCAGCGGTTTGGGGTGTGCCATGAAAATGGCGCACAAGGCAGCACCAAACCACATGGAGCCACAATGATTGAGCGCACTGAGCGTGAAGAAAAGGTTTGCTGGCAAGGCCAGTTCGCGGCAGCTATACACCGCAGCCGGTACGGCAAACATTGGAAATAACAAACCCGTGATGCCAAACATGCGTGCCCCCCAGTCATGAGGGCGCAGCACCCAGACCCAGCAGGCTATCAGGCAGCCCGTGATCGATACCGCCAACTGGAACCAAAATAGCAAGGGCAGCGAGCGGATGGGTCGCTCCTGCGGGGTGAGCACAGCATCACCGTTGGCCTGCGCAGACTGCCAGTACACGGTAATCTGAGGCTGGATCAATATCTCGGTGATTTGCTGCTGTCGCGCAAAAAATGCATCCATTTGCGCGTAACTTGACAGCATATCGGGCTCTTCCATCAAGTCGCTAGCCTGCAGTTCAAACGCTTGGCCGCCAGCAGTAGCGCGCAGCGCCAGCAGTATGGAGCCTACTGGAACCGTAGCAGACGGACCTTGACTAGCCTGCACATGTATTTGCTCACCCACAGGCACCAGACGCAGCCCCAGCCAAGGTGTGCGCAAGGACAGTGCAATAGCTACAGCCAGTGCGATCAGTGTGTATGCGAATGCTGCCAATAACCAACGCGACGGCGGTCGAGACGAGAGCAAGGAGTGCAAAAAACGCATGACAAAACCCCGTTACGCCATCGACAAATGACAAAAATTCAAGCCTCACCCCCGTGAACGCGGGATTGTCAAGACAAGGGCAGGCAAGAAACAATTAGTTGCATACATTTTCCAATCCATATTAAGAGGTTTTTTCTGTGAAAAACACCGTTTTGACCAGCGCATTCGGTTCGCTGCGGCGCACCCTCCTTCTGTCAGCAGTCGCCAGTCTGGGGCTTGCCGCATGCGGCGGCGGCAGTGATGACAACACCACGCAACCTCTCCCCACCACCCCCACCACCCCCACGCCCCCTATCGCTCCAGTAGCTACCCAGCTATCGGGCACCGCCGCCATCGGTGCTCCAGTGGCCGGCGCTACAGTGCAGGTGCGTTGTGCAGATGCCAGCGCTGCACTTGAAACAGTGACCAACGCTGCTGGTGTATGGCAGGCAAACACCACCGGCCAGTCCCTGCCCTGCGCGGTGCGCGTGAGCGGTGGCAATCTGGCTACGGGCCAGGCGCTGTACTCTGCGGCGCTGGATTTTGGCAATGTCAACGTTACTCCGCTGACAGACCTTCTGATCGCCAACGCGACGGGCACATCACCAGCCACATGGTGGGGCAACAACGGCCCGGCTGATTTCTCCGCCCTGACCGCGACCAAGATAGAAAAAGCCCTGACGCAACTGCGCAGTGCGCTGGCCTTGCCTGCGCTGCAAAACATCGACCCACGCCTGACAGCGTTCACTGCAACGCCGAAAAACGCGATGGATGACATTCTGGAAGCATTGCAACAGGCCCTCAAGACCTCTGGCATCAGCTACCAAGCACTGCTCAACGAAGCCAGCAAAGCCAACTTCATGATGTCGCCAGACTTCAAGCTGACTTTGCAAACAGCCCACCGCACCATCACAGTGGGCGCACCAGACCCCGGTACTAATCCAGGCACCGCTCCGGGCGCTCCGGGCGCTACGGGCGCTTACACGCTGACCTTGGCCGTCACCGCCATGGGCGCAAACTTGCCCCCCGTCACGCTGACCAACATGCCCAAACCCGCCACGCAAAGTGAGTTCTGTGATGAATTGAATAACGCCTCCTCTGACATGTCGCTCAGCAAATCCATTCCTGCCGGTACGGGCAGTCTGACTATCAACAGCTGCTCATTCAACGGCACTGTCGGACAAGTCAGCGCCACCATGACCATCACCTCGCCTATGGCCATGACAGTGCCCTACGCAGTGACCTACACCTACAACTAAGTCGCGCAACCCCAGGGCGCGTTGTTGCCCTTTGACGGCACTGCTATGCCGCCAGACCTGCTCCAGTCTGGCGGCATTTTTTTACATATGCTTATTTGCATAAGCGAAGCACAAAACAATCTTTTGTTTTTATAAGCGGTGCTTTTACATTCGCCGCTATGCCTGATTTCGCGTTCATCCTTGCCGGCTTTGCTGTCGGCCTTATTGTTGGCCTCACCGGTGTCGGTGGCGGCTCGTTGATGACGCCGGTGCTGATCTTTTTCTTTGGCGTCAAGCCGCATTTGGCGATTGGCACAGACTTGTTGTTTGCTGCGTTCACCAAGCTGGGCGGCACGGTGAGCCTTGCGCGCCAGCGCATCGTGCCTTGGCGCGTGGTGGGTTTGTTGTGTGCGGGTAGCATTCCGGCCGCGTTGGGCGCACTGTGGTTGCTCAAGCGCTTGGGCCCTGCCAGCGCAGAGGTGCAGCACCTGATGACCACTACGCTGGGCGCAGCCCTGCTGCTGACGGCGGCGGCAATGGCTTACAAAGTGCTGGTGTTCTCGCCGCTGCGCCAAGCGGCTGAACTGGCCGCGCGCAGCAGCAACGCCGCCAACGCCACCCAGCCGCGCCACTGGAGCCTGCCGGTGCTGCTGGGCGCGGTGATTGGCACGCTGGTGACGTTTACTTCCGTTGGCGCGGGCGCGATTGGTGTCACGGTGCTGCTGCTGGTGTTTCCGCACCTGCCGCTGCCGCGCATCATCGCCGCCGACATTGCTTATGCCGTGCCGCTGACGCTGGTGGCCGGCATGGGACACGCCTCGCTGGGTTCGGTCGATTGGCCGCTGCTGGCGCAATTGCTGGCCGGCTCGCTGCCCGGCATTTGGATTGGCTCGCGCCTGATGTCGCGCACGCCGGAGCGCTTGATTCGCTCGGCGCTGTCGCTGCTGCTGGCGTGGGCGGGCGCTAAGCTGGTGCTGATTTAACGCTTTGATTAACGCTTTGAATTTGTGGTTTTTAGATTTTTGAATTTGAGATTGAGGGTTTCCTGATGTACCAATACACCGACTTTGACAAGCAGTTCGTGCAATTGCGCGCCGCGCAGTACCGTGACCAGTTGGAGCGCTGGCAGGCCGGCAAACTGAGCGAGGACGAGTTCAAGCCGCTGCGCCTGC
>JAGNUJ010000117.1 GCA_017987055.1 Giesbergeria sp. | reverse complement strand
CAAAGTGATGTTTTTGTGCCAATTGCCAAAGCGTTTTGACGCTTGTCAATTGCGTCCACAAGCCTTGCTCGTTCTAATGGCTATCGGGGAATGTTCCCGAGTTTCTTTTGGAAGTGAAAAATGAAAAAGACCGCGATTGCTGCCGCTTTGCTTGGCTCCGTAATGTCGATGAGCGCCTTTGCGCAAGAAGCCGTTGAAGGTTCTTGGATGGTGCGTGCCCGCGCTGTGCATTTGGACAGCTCCAATGGTGACTCCACCGGTCTGGGCTTGGGCATCAACAACAAGTGGCTGCCCGAAGTTGACATCAGCTACTTCTTCAACAAGAACTTTGCGGTTGAGCTGATCTTGACCGTGCCACAAAAGCAGCGCCTGTCGGCTGCTGGTTTGGGCCAAATTGGTTCGTTCAAGCACTTGCCACCGACGCTGACGGCGCAGTACCACTTCACCGATCTGGGCGCGTTCAAGCCTTACGTCGGTGCCGGTGTCAACTACACGCGCATCTCTAGCGTCCACTTTGACCCTGCAGTCGTTGCTGCGCTGAACCCTTCGGTCAAGCACAACAGCTTTGGCTTGGCGCTGCAAGTCGGTGTGGACATTCCGGTCGCCAAGAACATGTACCTGAACTTGGATGTCAAGAAAGTGCAAATCCGTACTGACGTGTCTTCTTTCGGCTCCAAAGTTGGCAAATTCAAGGTTGACCCGGTGTTGGTCGGCGTGGGTCTGGGCTGGCGCTTCTAAGCACAGCTCTTTGGGCAGACGAAAAAAATCCCGCCTAGGCGGGATTTTTTTCGTCTGGACGTTTTAGGCCACTGATTTCAGGTTATTTTGGCCTCTATCCTTTTAAACACGTGCGCTAGCAGCTATGATTTTTGATTAGCTACCGCTCTCCAGCGTGTGCGTGGCGTGCTTGTCTTGGCCGAGCAGCTCGACCATTTGCACCATTGCGTCTTTCAACTGCGCTTTGAGCGTATGCGGCGGGTTGATCAAAAACATGCCGCTGGCGGGCAAACCGGGGCGCTTGGTTTGGCCGTCAACGCTTTCCATAATTTTGCTGGACTTGACTGTCAGCGTGGCGTGTAACCAGCTCTTGCCAGCTTTTTGCGCCATGGTTTTGAGGCGACGCGGCAAGTCGTGCGCTTCGGGGCGCGCAATGATGGGGTACCAAACGGCATAAGTGCCAGTGGCAAAGCGCTTCAAACCGTCTTGCACCATCTCCAGCACGCGAGCGTAGTCACTTTTGAGCTCGTAACTGGGGTCGCACAGCAACAGGGCGCGGCGCGCTGGCGGCGGCAAAAACTTTTTGGGGCCCTCAAAACCATCATCGGCCAACACCGCCACTTGGCGACCGGCTTTGAGCTGAGCGACGTTGCCAGCCAGTGCGTTCAAATCGACCGGGTGCAGCTCAAACAGCTTGAGCTTGTCTTGCGGGCGCAGCAGGCGCTGGATGATGAAGGGCGAGCCGGGGTACACCTTGATGCTGGAGCCGGTGTTGAACGACCTCACCATGTCCACATAGCGCTGCAGCGCCGGCGCAAAAGCGTCCGCCACCTTGGCACCAGCCGTGCCGGGCGCGCGCATGGTCATGCGCAAAATGCCATCGCCGGCCTCGCCGCTGGTGCGGGCGTAGTCACCATCGAGCCGGTATAAACCCACGCCTGCGTGGGTATCGAGCACCGTCAGGGCGGTGTCTTTCTCTAAAAGATATTGCAAAGTAGCAATCAAAACGGTGTGCTTGAGCACATCGGCGTGGTTGCCTGCGTGAAAGGCGTGGCGATAACTGAACATAGGGCGCTATGGTAGCCGCCAGCGCTGTGGCAGTGGGCGTGGCACGGGTGTGGTTTTATGCTCTGTTTTGCGCCCGGTCAAACGCGCTTCTTAGCGCAATGGGTATACTTTTTTACAAATACACGCGCTTTTTTGCTGCTTTTCTAGGGTCATCATGGATGATGCGAAACAGCGGTGAGAGGCGCTTTTTTTCTGTTGCAGCCACTCCTTTTTGCCTGCCTTGACCGCGCCGCCCCACCTATCCATGACCGAAACTCCCCCTTCTGCCAGTGCGAAAAATGCGCCTCATGCTGACGCGCTTTCGCCGCGCACGCGCTTGGCAGAGTTTGAGATTTTGTCGATTTTGGGAGTGGGCGGCTTTGGCGTGGTTTACAAAGCGTTTGACCACTCGCTGCACCGCGCCGTGGCCATCAAAGAATATTTACCACTGGCGCTGGCCGGGCGCGCTGAGGGGCTGTCGGTGTCGGTGCGCACGCTCAGTGACGAGTCGGCGTTTCAGTCTGGCCTGAAATCTTTTGTTGGCGAGGCGCGCTTGTTGGCGCAGTTTGACCACCCGTCGCTGGTGAAGGTGTTTCGCTTTTGGGAAGCGCACAACACCGCTTATATGGTGATGCCACTGTACGAAGGCATGACCTTAAAGCAAGCGCGCACGCAAATGCGCGCACCGCCGCCCGAGGCATGGCTGCGCCAAGTGCTGTGGTCGGTGCTGGGCGCGCTGCGCACGCTGCACGAGAGCCAAACGCTGCACCGCGATATCTCGCCCGACAACATTTTTTTGCAAGACACGGGCCCGCCGGTGCTGTTGGACTTGGGCGCTGCGCGCCACGCTATCAACGACCGCGACCACAAGCACACCGCCGTGCTCAAAGTCAACTACGCGCCAATTGAGCAGTACGCCGACGGCGATGCCGAGTTACAACAAGGGCCCTGGAGCGACTTGTATTCGCTCGCTGCCGTGGTGCATGGCTGCCTGTGCAACGACACGCCGCTGCCGTCTACGCTGCGCTCCATCCGCGACCGCATGGTGCCGTTTACCCGCGTGGCCAAAACGGTGCAAAGCCAATTTGGCCAAGCCTATTCGCCGCGCTTTGTGGCGGCTATTGCGCAGTCACTGGCGCTACAGCCGCAAGATCGACCGCAAAGCATTGATGCTTTCTTGCAGACGATGGGCATGGTGTCGCCGCCAGCAGCGCTGGAGTATTTTGATTTTCGGGCCGAGCTGGGCGATATCTGGGTCGAGCCGACCGACCAGCCCGGCCCGGGCTTGGTGACGCCGACGGTGGATTTGACGGACGCCTTGCTGGGACAGTTGAGCAGCCGCCATAGCCCACGGCGCAAGCCAGCGCCCGAAGCCGCGCTATCGGCACCGGCCCCGTTAGCGCCGCCGCCCGCCCCTGGCCGAGCAGACAGCTTGCCAGCCATCGCCCCGGTGCTGCCAGAACCCCTCGGGCACGCCAGCGCCGCCGACATCGTTGATGACGCCGCGCCGCGCAGCGCAGGCAACAACAGCAACAGCAACAACAACACCGCAGACAGCGCTGAAAAAACCATCTTTATGGAGGCCGGCGACACACTGCTGATGGAGGACTTGGGGCCGCACCGCGCCGCGCACCCCAAAACCACATCCGCCCCGACACGATTTACGCCAGAGACGCCGGTGACGCCGCCCTCGCAGCGCGCCAAACCAGCGCGGCGCACGGGCATGTGGGCAATCGCGGCCGCGCTGCTACTGGGCGCTGCACTGAGCTACGGATGGCTAGCGCGCGCTCCCGCACCGCTGCCAGACACCATGATCACCGAGATGGCGGAACCAGAAATCGCCGCGACCAAGGCGCTAGAGCCAACGCCGACAGAGAACCACGACGTCCCAGACGACGGCGCAGCGCCGGCAGTGCCAGCAGGTGCGCCCCCCGCTTTCGTCGAAGTGACAGAAGCGGCCAGTGCCGCCGGTGCCGCCGGTGCCATCGGCGCCGCAGCGGCAACGGCACCTGTCGCCCCCAAACGCAAGCCCAAAGCCACGCCCGCGCCAGGCACCGCACCAACGTCTGCGCCTGCACCCGCACCTGTGCCGCCAGCGCAGCCAGAACCCAAACCACGCAGCGAACCGAACAAGCAGCTGTGTACCGACACCAATTTCTTCACCCGCAGCGCCTGTGTTTACAGCGAATGCGCCAAGCCCGCCAATGCCCGCTTGAATATCTGCGTCGAGCATCGTCGCCGCTTAGAACGAGAAGCCAGCATACCGAAAAATTGATAGCTACTAGCGCCCGTATCTATTGGGCTAGAGGCCATTTTGACTACTATTTTGCTGTTTTAGGCCAGCAAATCGACCAGCGAATCGACCCAGCCATCGGCGTCCACCGCGCGCACCGGCTGGCCGTGGTTGTAGCCGTAGGTGGTCAGCACCACCGGGCAACCGGCGGCGCGCGCGGCTTGGGCGTCGTTGCTGGAGTCGCCCACCATCAGCGTGCGCGCTGGCGCTGTGCCCAGCGCCGCGCAGGTCTTCAGCAGCGGCTGCGGGTCGGGCTTTTTTTTCTCAAAGCTGTCGCCGCCAAAGACGTGCTCAAAAAACCCCTCCAGCCCCTTGGCGCGCAACAGTGGCAGGGCAAAGGGCAGCGGTTTGTTGGTGACGCAGGCCAAGCGCAGGCCGGCGCGGCGCAGTGCCTGCAAGCCCTCGGGCACGCCAGCGTAAACGGTGGCGAACTGGCCGTTGATGCGCAAATAGTGCTGCTGATAAATCGGCCATGCACGGACATTCAGCGCTTCTATTTCAGGAGCTGTCAGCGCCCGCCCCTGTTGGGCTAGAGCATGATTGAGCACCAAACGCAGCAAATGCGCCGAGCCTTTGCCAACCATGTTGGCAATCGCCGGCGGGGCAATCGCCGGCAGAGCCAAGTCGGCCAGCATGAGGTTGAGCGCTTGGGCAAAGTCGCCCAAGGTATCGACCATCGTGCCGTCTAGGTCAACGATGGCACCATCCAGCGCCGTGCAGTCAAGGGGCAAAGCAATCATAAAAAAACCATAAAAAAAGGCCCCGTCAAGGGCCTGGGGGAAGAGAGAGAAAAAAAACGATTTAAGCCAGCGCGCTGCGCATGGTGTCGATGACGCTTTGGTACGAGGGCTTACCAAAAATAGCACTGCCAGCGACAAAGGTATCGGCTCCCGCATCGGCGACGCGGCGGATGTTGTTTTCTTTGATACCGCCATCGACTTCGAGGCGAATGTCTTTGCCGCAGGCATCAATGCGCTTGCGCACCGCTTCAATTTTGCGCAGCGCCGAGTCAATGAAGCTCTGGCCGCCAAAGCCGGGGTTGACGCTCATGATCAAAATCAGGTCGATGTCGTCAATCACCCAGTCGAGCACATCCAGCGGCTCGGCCGGGTTGAACACCAAGCCCGGTTTGACGCCTTGGGCGGCAATCG
>JAGNUJ010000116.1 GCA_017987055.1 Giesbergeria sp. | reverse complement strand
CAGCTGGCAGTGAACGTTAGCGCGTGCCAGTTTCGCCAGCGTGATTTTGTCCAGCAGGTAGTTGAGGTGATGCAAGATGCCGGCATCCGCCCGCACCTGCTCAAGCTGGAGTTAACCGAGTCGCTGGTGCTCGATAACGTGGATGACGCCATAGACAAAATGCACCAGCTGCGCACCAAGGGGGTGCGCTTTTCGGTGGATGACTTTGGCACCGGCTACTCGTCGCTGGCCTATTTGAGCCGCTTGCCACTGCACCAACTCAAAATTGACCAGTCGTTTGTGCGCAATTTGGGGCTGCACCCGAACGACGATGTGATTGTGCAAACCATCATTGGCATGGCGGCCAACTTGGGGCTGGAGGTGATTGCCGAGGGCGTGGAGACACTGGAGCAAAAAGAATGCTTAGAGCGTTATGGTTGTGGGCTATACCAAGGCTATTTACTCGGACGGCCGACGCCCATTGCCCAGCTGGAGGTTTTATTGCTCTCGCATTTGGCGGCGATCCCTATGGCGGATTAGCGGCGCGAGGACACCACGATGCCGCCCACAATAAAGATAAACGCCCCCGCGTGGTAAAGCCGGGGTACTTCGCCTAAAAACGCGGCCGACAACAGTGCCGCAAACAGCGGCGTTAAATTAGAAAAAAAGCCCGCCACTGCTGGGCCGACGCGCTGCACGCCCACACCCCAGCAGCGAAAAGCAACCACTGCCGGACCAACAGCGATATAGACCAGCGCCAAGCCCAGCGGCCAGCCCCAAACAATCGGCCGCGCCGCGATGAGCGCCCATTCGCCCCCGGCCATCAGGCCTGACCAGCCCAGACCAAACACCACTTGCGCCAGCAAAAATGCCGCCCAATTGCCGCGCAGGTGGGCCGGCTCGCTGGTGCGCACCAGCAGCCAGCTGTAGCACGACCACGACAGCGTGGCCAACAGCATCAGCACATCGCCCGGCACCAAGCGCAGGGCGATCAGCGTGCTCCACTCTCCCCGGCTGAGCACCAGCAGCACGCCACTGATTGACAGCAGCGCGCCTATGATTTGGCGTTGCGTCACGGCGGTGCCAAAAAACAAGGCACCCAGCGCCAGCATCCACACCGGCATGCTGGACGCCACCAGCGTCACGTTCAGCGGCGAAGAGGTTTGCAGCGCCATGTATTGCAGCGCGTTGTACAGGCCAATGCCCAGCAGCCCTAGCAGCGCATAGCGGCGCCAGTGCGGCCACAGGCCACTGCGGGGGCGCAGCACGCCGTAGGCCAGCGGCAGCAAAATCAGCAGCGCCAGTGCCCAGCGGAAAAAATTCAGTGTGATCGGCGGAATCAGGTCGTACACCAGACGGCCGACGACGGCATTGCCGGCCCACAGCATGGGCGCTAGCGTTAGGAGGGCGGCGGTGCGCAGGGTGAGTTTTTCTGTCATGAGGGCGCCCAATGTAGCCGGCTGTGCGCGCCCAAGCTTGCAGAAACATGGCAGGATGGCCGATCCTATGCAATGGAGGAGTCCACAGTATGAGTTTTGCTATTCAGATTCGCCAACCCGGTGGCCCCGACGCCTTGGAGATGGTGGACGTTAACGTGGGTGAGCCCGGCCCCGGTCAGGTGCGCATCCGCCACCACGCCATTGGCCTGAACTTCATCGACGTTTACCATCGCACCGGTCTGTACCCGCTGCAGCTACCGGCCAGCATCGGCATGGAAGGCTCCGGCGTCATCGAGGCCGTCGGCGAAGGCGTGACCCACCTGCAAGTGGGCGACCGCGCGGCCTACGCCAGCGAGCCGCCCGGCAGCTATTGCGAAGTGCGTGTGATGCCAGCGCAGTGCGTCTGCAAGCTGCCCGACGGCATCAGCTTTGAGACGGGTGCCGCGATGATGCTCAAGGGTTTGACGGCGCAGTATTTGCTGCTCAAAACCCGCCCGGTTGAAGGCTTGGTGCCCGGCGACTTTGTGCTGTTCCACGCCGCCGCCGGCGGTGTGGGCCTGATTGCCTGCCAATGGGCAAAAGCGCTGGGTTTGCAGCTGATTGCCACCGCCGGCAGCGACGCCAAATGCCAGCTGGCGCTGGCCAACGGTGCAGCGCACGCTATCAACTACAAAGCCGAAAATTTTGCGGCGCGGGTGAAAGAAATTACCGGTGGGCAAGGCGTCAAAGTGGTGTACGACTCGGTCGGCAAAGACACGTGGGATAAGTCACTGGACTGCCTGCGCCCGTTTGGGCTGATGGCCAGCTTTGGCAATGCCTCTGGCCCGGTGGCGCCGTTTGCGCCCGGTGTGCTCGGCGCTAAAGGCTCGCTCTACCTCACGCGCCAGACGCTGTTCACCCACATGCGAAGCCGCGAGAGCACGCAGGCGATGGCCGATGCGCTGTTTGCGGTGGTGCTCAGCGGTGAGGTAAAAATCCATATCGCGCAGCGCTATGCACTGGCCGACGTGCAGCAAGCGCACCGTGATTTAGAGGCGCGCAAAACCACCGGTTCGACGATTCTGACCCTGTAAAAACCTCAGGAGGCGGCGCGCAGGCGGCTGGGTGCCAAAGCGCCGTCTTGCTCCAAGATGGGGTAGGCAATCGAGCACAGCAGCGAGTTGATGCGGCGAAAGTCGCTGATCAGGTCGATGTGCAGCGAACTGGTCTCGATGCTGGGCAACGACTGGTCAGATAAGCGCTCTAGGTGCGTGGCCGAGTAGGCGCGCTCCAGCTCGCGAAAATGGGTTTTTTCTTCCAGCAACAGCCGCGCTTCATAGGCGCTATGGTTCAAAAACACGCTCATTGCCAAGCGCAGGTTGTTCATTAGGCGGGCGTGCAACTCGTTGATTTCGTGCATTCCTTGCTCGGAAAACTGCAAGCCGGGTTTGATTTTTTTGTCCTCAATATCGATCAGCACCCGCTCGATGATGTCGGCGATTTGCTCCATATTGATGGTGAAGCCAATGATGTCGGCCCAGCGCCGGCCTTCGCGCTCGTCCAGCGTTTCACGCGGGATTTTGGTCATGTAGTACTTGATAGCCGAATACAGGCCATCGACCTGATCGTCGAGCGCGCGCAGCTCTTCCGAGACGCGCAAATCGTCGGTGCGGATGACGGTGTGTATGCCCTGCAGCATGGTTTCGACCACGTCTGCTTGGTGCAATGCCTCGCGCGCGGCGCACGAAATGGCCAGCGAAGGTGTTGCCAGCGCTGATGGGTCAAGGTGGCGTGGTCGGGTGTCGGTGGCGCTGGTTTCTTCGGCCGGCAACAGGCGCGCGACGATGGCGGCCACGGGTTGAGTCAGGCCAATACATACCAAGCCCATCACAGTGTTAAAAGCCAAGTGAAACAGCACCACCAGTGAGGCATCGTTGCTGACCATCGGATGGATATAGCGCAGCCACGGGCCAATCAGCGGTGCCATTAACAACACACCGGCAATTTTGAACATCAAATTGCCCAGCGGTACTTGGCGCGTGGCGACGTTCGAGCGCAGCGTGGTCAGCACCGCTAGCAGGCCGCTGCCCAAGTTGGCACCAATCACCAGCCCTAAGCCGACCGCTACCGGAATTCCGCCCGAGCCAACCAGCGTGGCCGTCAGTAGCACTGTTGCCAAGCTGGAGTAAGCCACTAGCGCCAGCATTGCTCCCATCGTTATCTCTAGCAGCAAGTCGCTAGTCAACGCACTCAGCACGGTGCGCACGGCTTCGGATTGCGTCAGCACGGTGGTGGCTTCGGTGATAAGGCGCAGCGCCAGCAGCATCAAGCCCAGCCCGATAAACACGCGCCCCAGACGCCCTATGGTGGTGTCAGGGCGTGGCACGTACAGCACCACTCCAGCAAAAATAAACAGCGGCGAGAGCCACGATAAGTCGAGCGAAAACACCACTGCCATTACGCTGGTGCCTATGTCAGCGCCCAGCATTACTGCCAGCGCTGCGGGCAATGCCATCAAGCCTTGGCCGACAAAGGCCGAAACAATGAGCGCAGTAGCGGTGCTCGATTGCACAATGGCTGTCACGCCCATGCCCGAGAGCACGGCAGTGAAAGGAGTGCGCACACTGCGTGAAATGATCTGGCGCAAACTGGCGCCAAAGACGCGCAAAATGCCGGTGCGGACAAGCTGAGTGCCCCAAACGAGCAGGGCTACGGCGGCTAAAAGATTGAGTAAATGCTTCATGAAGTGAGCCAACCACTATATCGGGCTTACTGCTATCTTGCGCCCACTGCTATCAATATCGCAGGCTATAGCCGCGATATTGATACATTACTTGTGCAGTGCCCAGCTGTGTGGCGTGGTGTGAATCAGCGCTCGCGCCGCACCCGCAGCAGCTCATCGACAATCAACAGCACTGCCCCTAGCGAGATGCCCGCATCGGCCACGTTAAACGCCGGAAAATGCCAGCCAGCGGCGTGGAAGTCTAAAAAATCGACCACATAGCCGTACACCATCCGGTCGATGACGTTGCCGATGGCACCGCCCAGAATGCTGGCCAGCGCAAACGAGAACAACTTTTGTCCCGGATGTGCGCGCAATTGCCAGACGATCAACAGCGCCGCTAGCACACCAAAACCCGTAAACAACCAGCGCTGCCAGCCACCGGCTTGGGCCAGAAACGAGAACGCCGCGCCAGTGTTGTGCGCGCGCACGATGTTGAAAAACGAGGTGATGGTGGTGAAGTCGCCCAAGCGGTAGCTGCCGACAATCAGTAGTTTGGTGACTTGGTCGGCCACCAAAATCAGCAGCGCCCAGCCCAGCCACGGCCAGATACTGGCGCGGCTGGAGACGCCAGAAGCTCTGTAAGGCCTAGCGCGTGCCATTTAGGCGTGTTCCCGGTGTTCGCCAGCGCCAAACAGGTTGCTGGTGCAGCGGCTGCACAGTGTTGGGTGCGCCGCGTCGTGGCCGACATCGGCGCGGTAGTGCCAGCAGCGCTCGCATTTAGTGTCTAAACTGGCTGTAACGCTTATCTGCTGTGCGCTACCAGCTATCAATTCAATAGTTGAAGTGATAAAGACAAACTTCAAATCTGCGCCCAAGCTGCTCAATAAAGCGAAGTCTTCCGGCGCCAGCGTCAGTTGCACGTTGGCTTGCAGCGAGGCACCCACTTTGCCCTCGGCGCGCAGGGTTTCAATGTCTTTGTTGACCGCGTCGCGGATGGCGCGGATGCGGCTCCACTTGGCCAGCAGGCCGTCGTCGGGCTGGCCCAGGGCCAAGAATTTCTCGACAAAGATGGAATCTGAGTCGCCAAAAATGCCCCACGCCTCTTCGGCCGT
>JAGNUJ010000030.1 GCA_017987055.1 Giesbergeria sp. | reverse complement strand
CGCACCACGCTGCACCGCGTTTTCGCCGCGCCCAATGTGGCGACTGACGCTCCGGTCGAGTTGCAGCGCGCCCGCGATAAATGGGTGCAAGCAGAAAAAGCCATGACCGACAAGGACTACGTGCAGGCGCGCCGCTTGGCTACCGAGGCCAGCGCCGATGCGCGCTTGGCCGAGTCCAAAGCCGATGCCGCCACCAGCGCCGCATCGCTCCAGCAGGTGCAAGACGGCCTGCGCGTGCTAGACGAAGAAATTAACCGCCGCGCCCCCCGCTAAGCCGTCCCCTCTCTGTTTTTTCAAGGAATTTGCACCATGCACACCCTGCAAACAACGCGCTGCACGCGCTCTACGCTTCGCCACACCAGCCTTTTAGCCACTGCCCTGCTGGCCGCAGGCTTGCTGGGCGCCTGCGCTAGCTACGCTCCGCTGCCCGCGCTGGAGCAAGCGCGCACCACGGTCGAGCGCGCCAGCACCGACCCGGCCGTGGGCCAATACGCCCAAATCGAACTGAAAGATGCCCGCGAAACGCTGGCCCGTGCCGACAAGGTCTGGACGAGCGACCACGACGAGTCCGAGGCCAACCACTTGGCCTACTTGGCACAGCAGCGTGCCGAGATTGCCAGCAACACCGCCCGCGCCCGCCAGATGGATGCCCAAATCCAGCAGTCGGGCAGCGAGACCGACCGCCTGCGCTTGCAAGCGCGCACCCGCGAGGCTGAGCAAGCCGCCCAGCGCGCCAATAGGGCGCAGCAGCAGGCCATGAGCGCCGAGCAGCGCGCCGCGCAGCAGCAAGCCGCTGCGCTCAGTGCGCAAGAGCGCGTCGGCGTTTTGGAGGCCCAACTGCGCGAACTCCAAGCCCAGCAAACCGAGCGCGGTCTGCTGGTCACTTTGGGCGATGTGCTGTTTGCCTTTGACAAGGCTGAACTGTCGGCCCAAGCTGCGCCACGCCTCGATAAGCTGGCCGGCTTTTTGATGCAGTTTCCCGAGCGCCACATGCTGATTGAGGGCTACACCGACAGCGTCGGCAACGAGAGCTACAACCTAGGACTGTCCGAGCGGCGCGCGCAAGCCGTGCGTGATGCCTTGGTGCAGCGCGGCGTTGCCAGCGCGCGCATCTCGGCGCACGGCTTTGGCAAGGCCCATCCGGTGGCCGACAACGGCTTGGCCGATGGCCGTGCCATGAACCGCCGCGTCGAGATCGTGATTGCCGACGACAAGGGCAACCTGCGCGGCCGCTAAGCGCCCCCCCCTGAGCACCAGCGCGGTAGCTGAGCACCTACCCGCCTCAGAAAACGCTGCCGATTTGTGCGCTGGAGGCCACAGATTCGCAGCGTTATGCGTTTTTGACTTCATTCCATGCTCAAACCAGACATAATTCACACCCGGCCCTGCACCGGCGGCCTTTAAGACCGTCCGGACAGGGCTTTTGCACGTCTTTGCGTGCAAGCCTTTTGTTGTGTGCCACTGCGAGTGGCGTTGTTATTTCTGCCCCCTTGAACTGAAAGCCTTCCATGCGCCAAGAAAGCGACTTTATCGGTGTAAAAACCATTCCTCCAGCAGCCTATTGGGGTGTACACACCGCGCGCGCGATTGAGAATTTCCCCATCACCGGCCACACCGTGGCGCAGATGCCCGAGCTGATTCGCGCGCTGGCGCTGGTGAAAAAAGCCTGCGCCCATGCCAACGTGCAGTTCGGCGCCATCACTGCCAGCCAGTGCGATGCCATTAGCCAAGCCTGCGACGACCTGATCGCCGGCAAACTGCACGCTGAATTTGTCGTCGATGTGATCCAAGGCGGCGCCGGCACCTCGACCAACATGAATGCCAACGAAGTGATCGCCAATTTGGCGCTGGAGCACCTCGGTTTGGCCAAAGGCCGCTACGACGTCATCAACCCCAATGACCACGTCAACGCCTCACAAAGCACCAACGACGTCTATCCCACCGCTTTGAAGCTGGCGACGTGGTTTGGCGCACAAAAATTACTTACCGCGCTGGCTGGCCTGCGCGGCGCTTTTGAAGCCAAAGCGCGCGAATTTGACCGCGTGCTGAAAATTGGCCGCACCCAGCTGCAAGACGCAGTGCCGATGACGCTGGGCCAAGAGTTCGCCTCGTTTGTCAGCATGATTGCCGACGACGAAAAACGCCTGCGAGACTCGCTGTTTTTGATGACCGAAGTGAACCTGGGCGGCACCGCCATCGGCACCGGTATCAATGCGCCCGTCGGCTACGTTGACGTGGTGATTCCTGAGTTGGCGCGCCTGTCGGGCGTGCCGGTCACCAAAGCCGCCGACATGATTGCCGCCACCGCCGACACCGGCGCGTTTGTCGATATCTCCGGCATCTTGAAGCGCATTGCCAGCAAGCTGTCCAAAATCAGCAACGACCTGCGCTTGCTGTCGTCCGGCCCGCAAGCCGGTGTGGGCGATATTCGCCTGCCGGCGCGCCAAGCTGGCTCGTCGATCATGCCGGGCAAGGTCAACCCGGTGATCCCCGAGGTGATGAACCAAGTCTGCTTTGAAGTGATTGGCAACGACGTGGCCATCACGATGGCCGCCGAAGCTGGCCAGATGCAGCTCAACGCCTTTGAGCCGCTGATGGGCTGGGCGCTGCACAAGAGCCTGATGCACCTGACCAGCGCCTGCCAGACGCTGCAGGTCAACTGCGTCGAAGGCATCGAAGCCAACCACGCGCTGCTGCAAGAGCGCATGGCCGAGTCGATCACGCTGGTGACGGCGCTCAACCCGATCATTGGCTATGCCAAAGCCTCGTCGATTGCCAAAGCGGCGCAAAGCAGCGGCAAGCCGATTGCGCAGATTGCCGAAGAGCTGGGCATCATGAGCCAAGCCGAGCTGAAAAAATTGCTGGTGCCCGAGAAGCTGACCCAAGCTGGCGCACTCGCTGCCCCCGCCGCTTAACGCACAGGCGCACAGGCGCACAGGCGCGCAGATGGCGTTTAGCGCGCCGCTGCGCTCTTGGTAGCGCCCCCCATCGGGTGACCGCAACGGCACCCGATTTTTTTTCGCCCTGTGTTGAGTGCTTTCAGTAATGCGGCGGCAGCTCGTCGCGCAGATTGCGCGGTGCGCCGCTGTGGCTGGCGGCCTGCTGCTGGCGCAACTGCTGCAGCTCGTGCAGCAGCGCGTCGATTTGCAGCTGCTGGCGATAGATCGTCATGTTGAGTTGCTCCAGCAAGTCTTCGCTGTAGCTGGCCTTGATTTCCAGCTCGGTCAGGCGCTGGTCGGTATCTGAGAGGGGGTTGGGGTGGGTGTCCATAGCGAGCGATTGGACAGGAGTTTTTGCTGCGCTTGGCACTGCCCGTCCACTCAATTTGTAATGAAAACAGCCTCTAGCGCTTTAGATACGGGCGGTGATAGCTATTGTTTTTGATTTTTTCGGATACTGGAACTTTTTAGTGCGTAGTAAGGATAAAACCGGATTGACTTCCTAAAATCTCCGGTCGTAGCAAATCAAATTTTTAATAACTATCGAAGGGAATGCATGTCCAATCCAATTTACGAAAACATAAAGCGCGACCCGCGCTATGCACAGCTGGTGCAGCGGCGCGGGCGTTTTGCCAATACGTTGGCGCTGACCGTGATCGGCGTCTTTTTTAGCTTTGTGCTGCTGGTGGCGTTTATGCCCAGCTTTATCGCCCAGCGCATTTGGGACGACAGCAACATCACCATCGGCATTGCGCTGGGGCTGTTTCAGTTCGTCTTTTTCTGCCTGATGACGTGGGTGTATGTGCGCCGCGCCAACGGTGAATTTGACACGCTGAGCGAGCAAATCGTTCAAGACGCAGTGAGGAAAGCATGATGAGCGCGACCCCCAAAAACTCCCTTTTTTCGGCGCGCAACCTGCTAGCGGCTGCGGCGTTGTCGCTGCCGCTGCTGGCAATGGCCGGCCCCGATTTGGGCGCGACCGAAAAGCAGCCGCTCAACCTGCACGCCATCGGCATGTTCTTTGTCTTTGTGTTGATGACGCTGGGCATTACCTACTGGGCGGCGGGCAAGTCCAAAACCGCCTCTGACTTTTACACCGCCGGCGGCGGTATCAGCGGCAAGCAAAACGGCTTGGCGATTGCCGGCGACTTCATGTCGGCGGCCACGCTGCTGGGCCTGACAGCGATGATTTACGGCCAAGGCGTCGATGGCTACATCTACATGGTGGCGTTCTTTGTCGGCTGGCCGATCATTTTGTTCATGATGGCCGAGCGCCTGCGCAACTTGGGCAAGTTCACCTTTGCCGACATCACCTCGTACCGCCTGAACCAAGGCAAAGTGCGCACTATGGCGGCCATTAGCTCGTTGGTGGTGGTGTGCTTTTATTTGGTGGCGCAAATGGTCGGTGCTGGCCAGCTGATTAAGCTGCTGTTTGGCCTCGACTACAACGTCGCGCTGGTGGTAGTGGGCGTGCTGATGATGGTTTACGTCATCTTTGGCGGCATGGTGGCGACGACGTGGGTGCAAATTATCAAGGCCTGCATGTTGCTGACTGGCGGCACGGCCATCATGTTGCTGGCGTTTAGCAAGTTTGGTTTTAGCTTTGAGACGCTGACCAACCGCGCCATGGAAGTGCACCAGCTGGGCCCGAAACTGCTGGTGCCTGGCAGCTTGTTGGCTGACCCGATTACGGCCATTTCGATGGGCCTCGGTCTGATGTTTGGTATCGCCGGTTTGCCGCATATCTTGATGCGCTTTTTCACCGTGACCAACGCCAAAGAAGCGCGCAAATCGGTGTTTTATGCCTCGGGCATCATTGCTTTTTTCTTCAACGTGATTGCCTTCATGGGCGTATGCGCGATTGTTTTGGTCGGCACCGATCCGCAGTTCTTTGAAGGCGGCGACATCAAAGGCAAGCTGATTGGCGGCGGCAACATGGTGGCACTGCACTTGGCCAAGGCGGCGGGCGGCAACTTGCTGCTGGGCTTTTTGTCGGCGGTGGCGTTTGCGACGATTTTGGCGGTGGTGGCGGGCTTGGCGTTGGCCGGTGCTTCGGCCATTTCGCACGACTTGTATGCGCGCGTCATCATGAAGGGCAAAGCGACCGAAGAGAAAGAGATTCGCGTCTCCAAAATGGCCACTTTGGGTCTGGGCGTGGTCGCGGTGCTGCTGGGCATGGCGTTTGAGAAGATGAACGTCGCCTTCATGGTGGCGCTGGCGTTTGGCGTGGCTTCGTGCGCCAACTTCCCGGTCTTGTTCATGTCGATGTACTGGCGCGGCCTGACCACGCGTGGCGCGCTGGTCGGCGGTTACTTGGGTCTCATCAGCTCGGTGCTGTTTGTGGTGTTCTCCAAGTCGGTGTGGGTCGATGTGCTGGGCAATGCCTCGCCACTGTTCCCGTACACGCAACCAGCGCTGTTTGCGATGCCGTTGGCTTTCTTGGGCATTTACGTCTTCTCCAAGCTCGACAACAGCGCCGAGGCGCAAGCCGAGCGCGCAGCGTTTGACGACCAATATGTGCGCGCGCAAACCGGTGTTGGCGCTGCGGGTGCTGCGGCGCACTAAATTAAGCGCAGCAACAAAAAAGGACGCTATGCAGCGTCCTTTTTTTGTGGGCGAAGAGATTTACTCTTCGTCAGGCTGCTCGTGCGTGCGAATGGTTTCGCGGGCGTGGCGGTCTTTAACGCGACCCAAGTCAGCGTCCAGCGCGCGGATCAGTTTTTCAAGCGCACCAGTGAAGGCATCGGCCACTTTGTCGGCATCTGCCGTCACAGCGACAGGCTGGCGGCCAGCGGGACGCGCTTCGACGCGGCAGCGCTTGTCTTTGGCGCTGTCTTTGCCAGCGGCGGTGTCGGTCAAAAACACTTCGATGCGGGTCAGGTGCTCGCGAAAACGTCCAAGGCGCGCCGTCGATTCCTCTTGGATCCACTGGGCCAGAGACTCGCCGCCTTGGATGTTGTCATCGGTGTGTACTTGAACTTGCATGGATTCTCCTTTGGCATAAACCGGCACCGTTGCCGGGGTGAAAACTGGCATGACACTCGCCTACATCATGCCGCAATGCGCGCCTTGCAATAGCCTCATCCACCTTTTTTTGCAGATAACCAGGATTAAAAAACCCTCCCGCAGACGCTTGGCGCTCACAGTGTTACAACAAACGATGTCTGCAAAATCCCGTCTCAAAATTGGTTTGTCGGCCTGTTTTCAACACGCTGACCCGACCCGCTCTCTTTTTACTGGCAAAACCCTGCAATACGTTGAGCAGTCGGTGGCGCACTGGATCATGTCGGCTGGCGCGATGGTGGTGATGGTGCCCTGCCCCACCGGTGCCACCGCGCGCGGTGATGTCACGCTGGCGCACTACGCGCAGTGGCTCGATGGTGTGGTGATGCACGGCGGCGCGGATGTCTGGCCGGGCAACTACGGCGAAACGCCGCTGCGCCAAGCCTGGGAGGGCGACCAAATCCGCGATCTGTACGACTTGGCGGTGGTCGAGGCGTTCTCCCAAGCCGGCAAGCCGATTTTTGGCATTTGCCGGGGCTTGCAGTTGATCAACGTCGCCTTTGGCGGCTCGCTCTACCAAGACATCGAAACCCAGCGCCCTGGCGCGCTGCAACACCGCAATGCCGTCACCTACGACCAAAATTTTCATGAGATTGAGTTTGTCTCGGGCACGCATCTAGCGCAGATGTACCCGGGGCGGCGCCGGGCGCGCGTCAACAGCATCCACCACCAAGGCATCAAGCGCTTGGCACCCGATTTTGAGATTGAAGCCTTTAGCCACCCCGACGTGGTGCCCGAGGCAATTCGCCGCCGCGCCAGCCCCGGGCGCGGCTACATTGCCGCCACCCAGTGGCACCCTGAGTTCCACACCAGTGACTCTAATACGCTGGACGACACGCCCATCTTGAATGATTTTTTGGGTGCCTGTACTGCCGCGCGCGTGCAGGCACCCGCACCGGGCCACAGCCCTTTTCAAATCCGCGACCGCGCTGCGCGCCTGCTGCGCCAAGCGTTGCTGCGCAACCATTGAAGTTTTTATTCTGGAGAACCCATGCTCAATTTTGATTTTTACAACCCCACCCGCATCCTGTTTGGTACCGACAAAATCCCCGAGCTGGCGCGCTGGGTGCCTGCCGATGCCCGCGTATTGCTGCTGTACGGCGGCGGCAGTGCGCAAAAAACTGGCACGCTCGACCAAGTCAAAACTGCGCTGGGCGAGCGCACTTTCTTCGAGTTTGGCGGTATTGAGCCGAATCCAACCTATGAGACGCTGATGCGCGCCGTCGAGCAAGTCAAGCGCGACAACATCGACTTTTTGCTGGCAGTGGGCGGTGGCTCGGTGATTGACGGCAGCAAATTTGTCGCGGCGGCCGCCTGCTTTGATGGCGAGCCGTGGAGCATTTTGGAAACCCACGGTCGCAGCATCACCGCAGCCTTGCCGCTGGGTGCGGTGCTGACGCTGCCGGCTACCGGCTCTGAGATGAACAGCGGCGCTGTGGTCACGCGCAAAGCCACCCAGACCAAGTTGGCGTTTTCTAGCGTGCATTGCTTTCCGGTGTTTTCGGTGCTCGACCCGACCAAGACCTACACCCTGCCGACCCAGCAAATCGCCAACGGCATCGTCGATGCCTTCGTCCACACGGTCGAGCAGTATTTGACCTACCCGGTGCAAGCGCTGGCGCAAGACCGGATTGCCGAAGGCCTGCTGCAAACGCTGATTGAAATCGCTCCGGCAGCACTGGCTGAACCGCCGGACTACGACAGCCGCGCCAACCTGATGTGGACGGCTACGCTGGCGCTGAACGGCATCGTCGGCGCCGGCGTGCCGCAAGATTGGGCGACGCACATGATTGGCCACGAGCTGACCGCGCTCTACAACATCGACCACGCGCGCACGCTGGCCATCGTGCTGCCGTCGTTGCTGCAGGTGCAGCGCGAACCAAAACGCGCCAAGCTGCTGCAATACGCCGAGGGCGTCTGGCACATCGCCCCGGGCAGCGGCAGCGAAGACCAGCGCATCGACCAAGCGATTGCGCGCACGCGGGCGTTTTTTGAGAGCGTCGGCATTGCGACGCGTTTGCAGGATTACGGTGTGGGTGCCGAGGCGGTGGACGCCGTGGTGGCGCAGCTGACCGCGCACAAGATGGTGGCGCTGGGCGAGCAGCGCAGCATCACGCCCGAAGTGAGCCGCGCCATCGTGCAGGGCGCGCTTTAAGGCTGTTTTGAGGCCGTTTTTACATAAAAACAGCCTCTAGCCCTTTAAATACATGCGCTAGCAGCTATCATTTTTGATGCGTAAATAGCTGCTGCCCGCGTATCAATGCTGATGGCCGTGTTCGCCGTGAACGTGGCGGTGGGTGATTTCTTCGCTCGAGGCGGCGCGCACGGCGGCGACTTTGCAGCTAAAGCGCAGCGGCTGGCCGGCCAGCGGGTGATTGCCGTCCAAATGCACTTCTTGCCCTTTGACTTTGACGACGTTAAACACCTGCGGCTGACCATCGTGGCCGACGCTTTGGATGCGCCCGCCCACCTTCACGCCCGGTGGAAATTCGGCCTTGGGAATGGTGCGAATCAGCGCCGGGTTGTGCTCGCCAAAGGCGTCTTCGGCGCTCAAATCCAGCGTGGTGGTGAAACCGGCAGCTTGGCCGTCCAGCGCCGCTTCGACCTTGGGGAAGATGTTGTCGTAGCCGCCATGCAGATAGGACAAATTGCCCTTGTCCACCGGCTTGCCCTCGGGCGTGGTGACTTGGTAAGACAGGGTGACGGCGGTGTCTTTGGTGATGTTCATGGTTTTTTACGCTAAAAAAGTGAGCGCTATTGTGGCCCAAGCCGTTAAGCCGTTAAGCCGTTCAGCTGGGAACCTCGTCTTGCACCTGACCGGGGTAGCGCGCAAAGCGCCGTGGCTCTGTACCATGCACCGGGTCGTTCTGCGGCCAAGGCCAGCCGCCAAAGCCGGTGCGCCGGTAGTCCTGCACCGCCTGCGCAATCTCGGCCTGGGTGTTCATGACAAACGGGCCGTATTGCGCCACCGGTTCGGCAATCGGCCGGCCTTGTAGCAGCAGGCATTCGGCCACTGTGCTGCCGGTGTTGGTCAGCAGCCAGTCTTGAGCGGCGACCAGTTCCAGCGCGGCGTGCGCGGTCACCTCTTGCGCGCCGATGCGCAGCCCTTCGCCGACAAAAAAGTACAGCATGCGCCGGGTGTCCGCGCCCTGCGCGGCGGGTAGCTGCCACTGCGCGCCCGGCTCCAAGCGCAGCGTCCAGATGGCCACGTCGGCCTGCGGTTGCGCGGCCCAAGACTCAGGCGGCGGTGGCAGCGGCGCCAGTGCTGGCGCGGCTCCCGGCAGGGCGCCGGCAATCACCGTCACGGTGGTGGCACGGCCGTGGGCGTCGTGGTGCTGCAGGCGCGGGATGCGTTCGTTCCACAGCATGGTGAAGTGCGGCTCGGCCATTTTTTGCTGCGCCGGCAGGTTCAGCCAGATTTGAAACAGCTCCAGCGGGTTGGGCGCGCTGGCGTTCAGCAGCGGAAACATCTCGGAATGCTGCAAGCCCCGGCCTGCGGTGATCCACTGCACATCACCGCCGCCAAAGCGCGCCATCGCCCCGAGCGAATCGGCATGGTCGATCAGGCCACGCCGCACCAGCGTCACGGTTTCAAAGCCCCGGTGCGGGTGTCCCGGAAAACCGGGCACGGTGTCGCCGTGGTACATGCTCCAGCCATCCTTGCGGCTGAAGTCGTTGCCGATGTGGCGCGCGTGCAGCCCGGCGGCTGGGCCCAGCGCGTCGTTGCCGGCCGGATAAGCATCGTCGTGGTGGGCACAAAACAAGAACGGATCGAGCGTGGGCCACTGGGGTCCTAGCGGCTGGGTGTGCAAGACGGGATCGGTCATGGCGGGCTCCTGAAGAGAAGGTCGGCGCGCCGGCCAGTGCCGGTCACGCACACAAGGGTGGGCGAATTACGTCCCCCTGAGATGCGTCCGCAACGCGCCGGCAGAAGTGCCAGCGCTGCAACAGTGTGTTGCGCGCCGCGCCGCGCCGCGTCAGTTGTCGGCGCTGGCTGCCAGCATGGTCGGCTGCAGCGGCGCAGTGTCCATACCGCGCAGGCTGACACCGCCGGACTGGCGCATATTGCGGTCGCCCAGCACCGGTTTGTTGTAGGCCGTGCCCAGTGTGGCGCGCCACGGCTCAATTTTGGCCGCCAGCTCGTCGGCGTTGCTGATGTCGTTTTTGTAGCGCTGCAGTACGCGCCACGCGGTCTCAATCACCTTGGCGTTCAGGCTGGACAAGCCTTGTGACAACAGCGTTTCAACCGCCGTGCGCGCATCGCCATTGCGGCTCGGTGCCAGCGCATGCTCCAAAATTTGCAAGACGTGGGTGTTGCAGTCGGTCAGCAGCTCGCAAAAACGCGGCTCTTTGCGGGCGGCGCCCATCAGCAGCTCGGACATCGCCATCGAGGTGGCAAAGCGCATGCCTAGCTTGTGGACGATTTGCTCGGCGTCGGGCGGATTGACGTTGCGCGTCGGCAGCAGCGCCAGCACCGAAAGCAGGTTGCAGGCGGCTTCAAAGTCAAAGTCTGGCTCCAAAATCGCGTCGGTCAACAGCGCCAGCGCCTCCAGCGTTGGCGCTTGGGCTTGGGCCAGCAGCTCGGCCTCGGTTTTGTCTTTGCCCAGTGTGCGGTCGATGTCTTTGCCCTTGGCTTTGTCTTTGCCAATGCCGATGCTGATGCAGGCATCGAGCACTTGCAGTGTTTGCACCATGCGCCGCAGGCGCACCGACTCGGGGTTGCGCTCGGCCATGCGCTTTTGGTCGAGCAAAAATTGTTGCAATTGCTTAGGCTCGTCAATCTCAAAGCGGGCAATGCCCAGCAGCGTCAGCGTCTGACCGTCAAACATTTTGGAGCCAAGGCCAAGGCGTACGGAGCTTTCGAGCAACTCAATCGCTTTTTCTTTGTCGCCCAAATAAAACGCCAACATGCCGTGGCGCTGCAAGCGTGCAATCGACGACGGCGTCAGCTCGGTCGAGCGCTGATAGGCATTGAGCGCTTCTTCAAACTGCCCCAGCTCCATCAGCGTGCGTGCGAGGTTGTCGTAAGCGTCGGCGTAGTTCGATTCTTCAATCAACAGCGCTTCCAGCAGCGGTTTGGCCTTGTGGGGCTGGCCCATCTCCAGCTGCACCCGCGCCAGCCCGAGGCTGGCCCACGGCGCTTTCTCGGTTGCCAAAACGGATTCGTAGAGCTTTTGCACCATATCGAAGCGCCCCAGTCGCAGCAGCAACTCGGCACCGACGCGGGCGGCATAAGTCCAATAGGCACCGCGCTCGTTCAGGCGCAGCAGGCACAGGCGCGCGGCTTGGGTGAATTGCTGGTCTTCAATCGCTTGGTGGATGTCTTGCAGTGCTACTTTGCGCTGGCGTGCGTGCGAGATGCGGTCTTGCAGGCGCGCAGCGGTAAAGGGCTTGAGCAGGTAGGAGTCGAGCATCGACTCGGCGGCTTCAGAGACTTTGCTGTACGCCGCCTCGGGCGTGACCATGATGAAAATCGTCGCCAGCGGCAACATGCCGCCGCGGCGCAAGTCGTCCAGCAGCTCTTGCCCGGTGACGGATTCTTGGGGAAAGTTTTGTTCGCACAGCACGATGTCGAAGGTTTGCGCCTCCAAGTGGCGCCGGGCATCGCTGGCGCGCGAGGCTTGGCGAATCGAGCGCACACCCAGCGCGCGCAATTGCGACAACATCACGCTGCGGGTGGCGTTATTGGCATCCGCTACCAACGCGGTGGCGTCGGTCAAGTCGTTGGTAATAGTTCGGTTCCAGCTCATAGAGCGATTTTGCCCCGAGATAACGCCCTTTGCCGCATAAAAACCCGGCGCTCAGCGTTCAGCGTTTAGCGGCCAACGACCGACCAGCCAGCGTGCAGATTGGTTTTGTCGTTTTCGTATTCCCACGCTGTGCCGCAGTGGTCGCAGACATAGTTGGTAATGGTGACTTGGCCGTGCTTGCGGTCTTCTTTGCGGTTGCCGCGCTGTACCAGCTCGGGGTGGCCGGGGGCGCGGCGCCAGTTGCGCTGGATGCCCGCGCAGCCGTCGCACAGCTGCATCTTTTTCAGTTCGCTCTGTCGAGCATTTTCTTTGGTCATGTGGGTGGCGTGTGTGCTGTGTGTTGAAAACGGGTGTGGGGCGGCTACTTTAACGACATTGCTACCGCGCCAGCCCGATTTGAATCAAAAACCCCGCTAACCCAACGTTGACGTGCGCTAGCAGCTATCAAATTAGGAATGGCTGCCGCACTCAATTGATCTATTCAATACAATCCACCCCATCAAGCTAATGCATTGAATTCAATCGAATTTTTATTGGTTTGATCCATTCAATAAATTGCACCATGACCGCTATCGACACCACCGCCAAAGCCCTGCAAGCGCTGCGCCGCCAAGGCGGCGTGCTCAGCAGCGCCGAATTGCAAGAGCTGCTCGGCGTGAGCCAGCCGAGTGTCTCGCGTGCGCTGGCGCCGTTGCTGGCTTCGGGACAGGTGCGCAAAGTCGGCGCGGCGCGCAAGCAGCGCTATGTGCTGGTGCGCCAAGTGGCCGGTGTCGGCACCGAAGTGGCGCTGGCACGCATCGACAGCCAAGGTCAGCCCTCGCCGTTTGGCCGGATGCTGGCGCTGGCCGGCGGCGGTTTCTGGGTGGACGAGGCCGACGGCGTCAGCGAACAGCACGACGGTCTTCCGTGGTTTTTGGACGATATGCGCCCACAAGGCTTTATTGGCCGCACCTTTGCCCACAACCACCCGGCGCTGCAACTGGGGGGCGATCCGCGCCAGTGGAGCGAGGACGACGTGCTGCGTGCGCTGACCCTGTGCGGCGAAGACCAGCCGGGCAATTTGGTGGTCGGCGGCGCATCGATAGAGCGCTTTGGCACCCTGTCAGAGCGCACGTTGCGCGCCGCCAGCGCTGCGCACTACCCCGCATTGGCGCAGCGGGCGATGCAAGGCGCGCACCCCGGCTCCTCCGCTGGCGGCGAGCAGCCGAAGTTTTGCTGCAACACCGCCGGGCGCAGCGTCATCGTCAAGTTCTCGCCCGCCGGTGATTCGCCCGCCGAAGAACGCATCCGCGATTTGCTGGTCTGTGAACATTTGGCATTGACCACGCTGGCCAAAGCCGGCGTGCCCGCCGCGCGCACCGAGGTTTTTTTGGCCGCTGGCCGGGTGTTTTTGGAGTCGGAGCGCTTTGATCGCACCGCCGCGCTGAATGCGCAAGGTCTGCCGGGGCGCATTGGCATGGTGTCGCTGCAGGTCTACAACGCGCAGTACGTCGGCGAGATAGACAACTGGGCGGCCACCGCCCTGCGCTTGGAAGCACGCGGCCTGATTACTGCCACGGACGCACAGCACCTGCGCCTGCTCGAAGCCTACGGCCAGCTGATTGCCAACACCGATCGGCACTACGGCAACATCTCGTTTGTGCTGAAGGACGATGACTGGGCGCTGTCACCCACCTACGACATGCTGCCGATGCTCTACATGCCGCTCAACAGCGAAATCGTGCCGCGCGATTTCGCTGCCGCGCCGCCCCAGCCCAGCGCCGCCACTGCAGACGTTTGGCCGCTGGCGCAGCAGTTGGCGGGAGAGTTTTGGCGCAAGGCGGCGCAGGATGAGCGCGTATCAGCGGGGTTTAGGGCGATTGCGGCGGGGAATGTGGAGGCAGCGAACGGCTGAGCTGCACTCCACGTTGGTCAGAAAATGCCGCAATAGTCTGTGGGTCTAACAGCCAACGCAGCCGCTCAAAGATGCCATTGTGGTCCAGCAGCCTCGTGATGTCTGGAGACATGGCATCGAGCAATTCGCGCATCTCTTGGACTCGATGCGAGAGCGTGGTGTGAACGCCTGCGGGTGTCAGCACAGCCGCCATGCGCCATGCCGGTTCGTGGTGAGAGATGCGATTACGCAGATTCTTGACGCGCTCCAAGATCGAGAAGGCTGCGCCGCGCGTCATCGCAGCATCGCTGGGAAAGGTTTGGGCTGCGCAGCCGGGCCACAGCGCCAAAGGGTCTGTGGGTGACTCAAAATTGGGTGCTAGCAGCATCAGCCAAAAACCAAACATGGCGTGCGCAACGATATGGTCTGGTGTGCGTGGTTTGCCGCTTTTAGCAAGCCTTTGCAGGATTTCTTCCAGCTTGCCTTCAGCCGGCGAGCGCCAGTGTTTGAGGGGCTTTTTTACTGTGCCGTTCCAGATGCTTTTTTTGTCGTGTGGCGCAGCACCTTTGCGGTAGTAGTCGTTGGTGATCGACGGATTTACCGCGATTTTGTTGTGCCACAGCAGGTCGCCGTGGTGCTTGAGCACGTCTTGGTACCAATCGGATTTGGCAAATTGTGCAGAAGCTGCTGCATGCAAACGGTTGCGCAGTACCACCTCCACCATGCTCAGCACTGGCGACAGCGCCGCGTTGAGTTCAAGCCCCCAGACATAAGCCCCGATAGCTGGCGCTGCGGTTGCTACTCCAATCAGCGACTGGTAAGAAGAAAGCCTGGCATTAGAAAGTGCACTTTGTATTGGGGGAATGTTCAAAGATGAGCGAAAAATAGGCACGGTGTTAAAATCGCAGTCGAGAAGCGCCCTTGCGGGCGCAACGACAGGTTAGAGGTGCGAACGGTCTGCTAGTAGCATCGCTAACCTAATTTTTCTAAAAAGCTGCTTTTTAAGGCAGCTTTTTTCTTTGGTATGTCGCCGTAACAGCGCCCTTAAATATCAATATTGCCCGCCCGCAGTGCGTTGGCTTCGATGAACTCGCGGCGCGGCTCGACTTCGTCGCCCATCAGCATGGTGAAGACGCGATCGGCCTCGATGGCATCGTCGATTTGCACGCGCAGCAGGCGGCGCACCGCCGGATCCATCGTGGTTTCCCACAGCTGGCCGGGGTTCATTTCGCCCAAGCCTTTGTAGCGCTGGCGCGCCGTGGTGCGCTCGGCCTCGGCAATCAGCCACTGCATGGCTTGGCGGAAGTCGGCCACTTTTTCTTCTTTGCGCCGCTCGCCCTCACCGCGCTGCACTTTGGCGCCTTCGCCCAGCAGGCCACGGAAGGTGTTGGCCGCTTCATGCAGCACGGCGTAATCGGCACCGCGCACAAAGTCTTGCGTGATGACGCTGCTTTTGATGTTGCCGTGGTGGTGGCGGCTGATGCGCAGCAGCGGTTTGTCGGTGCGCACGTCAAATTCGCCGGCCACTTCGGCCGGGATGCCGGTGATGTTCAGCTCGCGCAGCTTGGCTTCGAGCAGCGCGGCGCTGGCCTGGGCGTCTTGCAGCGTGTCCAGATTGAGCGATACACCATCGGCCACGGCGCGCAGGGCCTCAAAGTCCATAAAGCCCGACAGGCGGGTGATGACGCTCTCGGCCACTTGGTGTTTGCGCGCCAAGTCGGCCAGCGTGTCGCCGCTCAGTACCGCTGCGCCCGCGTCGGCGCTGGCGATGATGTGGGCGTCTTTCAGCGCAATGCGCAGCAAAAATCCGTCCAGTGCGGCCGCGTCTTTCAGGTACAGCTCTTCTTTGCCGGCCTTGACTTTGTACAGCGGCGGCTGGGCAATGTAGATGTGGCCGCGCTCGACCAGCTCGGGCATTTGGCGGTAGAAGAACGTCAATAGCAGCGTGCGGATGTGCGCGCCGTCCACGTCGGCGTCGG
>JAGNUJ010000115.1 GCA_017987055.1 Giesbergeria sp. | reverse complement strand
TTAACCTTGCCGCCTAGCCCCGCTAGAGCACTCCCCATGCCAGACCTTGCCCCTCAACTGCTCCGCATCGACACCCCCGAAGGGCCGTGTGCGCAGCTGCGTGGGCGTTGGGGGGCGGCAGAAATGGGCGAGCGCACGCAGTGGCGCGCCCTCCAGCGCCAGCTGGCCGCTGCTGCGCCCAGTGCTGATTTGGGCTGGGACTTGCGCGGCCTACAGTGGCTGGACCACGTTGGCGCGCAGCTGCTGTGGAACCACTGGGGGCGCGCATGGCCGCAGCGCCTTGACGTTGCTGACAGCCAGCGCGCTCTGCTGGAGCGCGCCGCGCAGTTCAGCCACGCGCCGCTGCCGCCCGAGCCGTGGCGCCTGAGCGACCAAGTCGATCGCTTGGGCCTGCTGGTGATGCACGCCCTGGGCCACGCTCACCAAATCACGCTGCTGATTGGCCGGCTGGCGCTCGATGTGCTGCGCCTGCTGCGCGCGCCGCGCCAAGCGCCGTGGCGCGATATGTCCGGCCACCTGTACAACATGGGCGCGATGGCGATGCCCATCACCGCGCTGGTGGGCTTTTTGATTGGCGTGGTGCTGGCCTATTTGATGAGCTTGCAGCTGCGCCAGTTTGGGGCTGAGTCCTTCATCGTCAACATTTTGGGCATCTCGCTGATCCGCGAACTCGGGCCCATGCTGGCGGCGATTTTGGTGGCGGGGCGCTCGGGTTCGGCCATCACCGCGCAAATTGGCGTGATGCGCGTGACGGAAGAATTGGACGCCATGAGCGTGATGGGCATTCCCCACGGCTTTCGGCTGGTGCTGCCGCGTGCGCTGGCGCTGGCGCTGGCCATGCCGCTGATTGCGGTGTGGACAACGCTGGCGGCGCTGGCGGGTGGCATGTTGGCCGCTGACATAGCGATGGACGTATCGCCCGCGTACTTTGCCCAAGCGTTGCCCAGTGCGGTCGATACGGCCAACCTGACGCTGGCGCTGTCCAAATCGGTGGTGTTTGGCTTGCTGATTGCGCTGGTGGGCTGCCACTGGGGGCTGCGCGTCAAACCGAACACCCAAAGCTTGGGCGCGGGCACTACGGCCTCGGTGGTGACGTCCATCACCATGGTCATCGTGGTGGATGCGCTGTTTGCCATCGTCTTTAAGAACGTCGGGATTTGACATGGCTGCACTGTCCAATGCCGTCATCGACATCGAAGGCCTGTGGACGGTGTTTGGCAAAGGTGCCAGCGCCACCACCGTACACCAAGATTTGAACCTGCGTGTCGAGCGCGGCGAAATGCTGTCTTTGGTCGGCGGCTCGGGTACCGGCAAAACCGTGTTGCTGCGGCAAATTTTGGGGCTGATGCAGCCGACGCGCGGGCGCGTTACTTCGCTGGGTCGCCCGGCAGTCGAGATGTGCGGCCCCGGCGCAGCCAGCCGCGTGGGCATGTTGTTTCAGCACGGCGCGCTGTTTTCAGCGTTTAACGTGCTCGACAACATCGCCTTTGCCCTGCGCGAGCAAGGCACGCTGCCAGACGATCTGGTCTGCGACGCGGCGCTGGTCAAGCTGCAAATGGTCGGCCTCAAGCCCGAGCACGCCATGCGTATGCCCGCCAATTTGTCGGGCGGCATGATCAAGCGCGTGGCGCTGGCGCGGGCTTTGATCATGGATCCGCCGCTGCTGCTGCTGGACGAGCCGACGGCTGGCCTTGACCCGCACGGCTCGGATGAGTTTTGCGAGCTGCTGCACGAGCTGCACGCCGCGCTGGGCCTGACGATGGTGATGGTGACGCACGATTTGGACACGCTGTTTTCGTTGTCCTCGCGCGTGGCGGTGCTGGCGCAAAAGCGCGTTTTGGTCAGCGGCCCGGCACAAGAGGTGGCCGCTTTTGACCACCCGTTCATCCACCAATTTTTTCAGGGAGAACGTGGCCGCCGCGCTATGGCTCCCGCCACCGCCGTCAAGGAGCGCTGATGGAAAACAAAGCACATGCCCTCGCTGCGGGCTTTTTCGTTCTGTTGATGGCCGCTTTGGCCGCCGGCTTGGCCATGTGGCTGACGCGTGACAACGGCAGCTACCAAGCCTTCGAGCTGACCAGCCGCGAAGGTGTCAGCGGTCTGCAACCGCAAGCGGCGGTGCGCTACAAGGGCGTGGCGGTGGGCAAAGTCACGCACATCGGCTTTGACCCGGATGTGAAAGGCAACGTCCTAATTCGCATTGATGTGGAAGAAAGCACGCCTATCACCGCCACCACCTTTGCCGTGCTGGGCTACCAAGGCGTGACAGGGTTGGCCTATGTGCTACTAGACGACGCTGGTATGCCCCAACGCGGTATGCCGCCCGGCAGCAGCCGCATTGCCCGCTTGCCGCTGCACCCGTCGCCGTTTAGCAAAATTGCCGAGCAAGGGCCCGAAATTTTGGCGCAGGCCGACGTCGCCATGCACAACATCAATACGCTGCTCAGTGCGCAAAACCAGCAGCTGTTTACCCAAGCACTGGTGCAACTGGGCGAAGCTGCTGGCAGCATCAACAGCCTGAGCCAGCGCTTGGAAACCACGGTGACCCAGCGCCTTGACCCGGCGCTGGCGGCGCTGCCCGCGCTGGCGTTGACGGCGGACAAAACGCTCAAATCGCTGCAAAGCACCGGCAACGAAGTCTCGGCAATGGCGCGCGAAATGACCGCCAGTGCGCACCGCCTCAACGCCCCCGACGGCGCGCTGGAGCAAGCGCGCATTGGTGCCCAAACGCTGGCCCGCGCCGCCGATCGCCTGAGCAGCAACACGCTGCCGCGCGTCGAGCGCGCCAGCGACGCCACCACGCGCATGACCCGCCAAGTGGGGCGCATGGCCGAGGGCGTCAGCGACAATCCGCAGCTGTTTCTCTACGGCCACGGCCAGCCGGTGCCCGGTCCCGGCGAGCAGGGCTTTGTCGTCCCCCCCAGAGCCGCCGTGCCGATGTTTGGCGCGGGCGCAGGAGCAGGAGTTACCCCTTGAGCTACACCCTGAATACTTTAAATTTGATAGCTGCTAGCGCCCGCCACACTAGGGCTACAGCCGTTTTAGCTGCTATTTTATTGGCAGGTTGCAGCGCGTTGCCCGAGCCGCCGCCGCGCCCGGTGGTGTATGACTTTGGCCTCAGTGCGGTGCCTGCGGCCACTGCTGCTGCGCCACAGGCCGCGCTGGCGGCGCTGGCGCTGGCCGATGTTGAGGGCGCAGGCAACGCCGACACCAGCACTGCCGTGCTGTACCGCTTGGCCTATGCCGATGCGCGCCAGCTGCGCCCCTATTTGCTGGCGCGCTGGAGCCTGCCACCGGCGCAGCTGGTGGCGCAAGACCTGCGCGACCAACTCGGCCAGCGCCGTGCGGTGTTGCGCACCGAAGACGGCTTGGCCGCCCAGCGCAGCGCCAGCCCCGATGGCCTGAGCGGCAGCCAGCCCGATGTGCTGCGCGTGCGCCTCGAAGAATTCAGCCACGTCTTTACCAGCGAGACCGAGAGCGTCGGCCTGATCCGCCTGCGCGCCACGCTGACCGAACCAACGGCGGCCGGTGAAAAACTGCACGGCCAGCGCCTGTTTGTGGTGCAGCAACCGGCGCGCAGCTTGGACGCTGCCGGCGGCACCCAAGCCTTGGCCGAAGCCAGCGCCCAAGCGGCGCAGCAGCTAGAGCAATGGCTGGAGCAGCTGGGGCGCTGAGCGCCTGCGCCTTTGTCCGACACCGACGTAGGCACCTACTGACGCACCTTGCGTCCTTTGGCTGACAGGCTGGCTCGCGCCCACGCCCTACAGTGAATTCATAAAAAAACCCGCGCTGCGGGTTTTTTTCGTTGGTGGGCAGTGCGCTGATTTAGCGCATCAGCGCTTCAATCTCGTGCGGCGCTACCGGCACGCCTTGGGTAATCAGCTCGCAGCCGCTGTCGGTGACGATGGCGTCGTCCTCGATGCGGATGCCGATGCCGTGAAACTGCTCGGGCACGCCGGGCGCGGGGCGCACGTACAGCCCCGGCTCGATGGTCAGCACCATGCCAGCGCGCAGGATACGGCTGGGGCGGTCAACGATGGTTTCGCCCGACAGCGGGTCTTGGCGCTGGCTGGTTTGGCCGATTTCGGACGGCTCGACATAGCTGCCGCAGTCGTGTACGTCCATGCCCAGCCAGTGGCTGGTGCGGTGCATATAAAACGGGAAATAGGCACGGTTGGCAACCACGTCTTGCGCGCTGCCGTGCTGGTTTTTGTTCAGCAACCCCACGTCGAGTAGCCCTTGCGCCAGCACGGCGACGGCCGCCTCGTGCGGGTCGTTAAAGCGGTTGCCGGCGCGGGTTGCGGCGACGGCTGCTGCGTGGCTGGCCAGCACCAGTTCGTACAGCGCGCGCTGCGGCCCGGTAAATTTTCCGTTGGCCGGAAAGGTGCGGGTGATATCGCTGGCGTAGCCGTCCAGCTCGCAGCCGGCGTCAATCAGCACCAGCTCGCCGGCGCGGATGGGTGCGGTGTCGGCGCGGTAGTGCAGCACGCAGGCGTTGGCACCGGCAGCGACGATGCTGCCGTAAGCCGGGTACTGCGAGCCGTGCTGGCGAAATTCGTGCAGCAGCTCGGCGTCGAGGTGGTATTCGCGCACTTCCTCGCCAGCGCGCAGCATGGCGGCGCAGCGCTGCATGGCGCGGATATGCGCGCCGGCGCTGATGTGCGCGGCGCGGCGCATCACGTCCTGCTCGTGCGCGTCTTTGACGAGGCGCATTTCATCGAGCGGCACGCACAGGTCGTGCTGCTGCGTCGGGCACAGCGCGCCAAAACGCACGCGGGCGCGCACTGGCTGCAGCCAGGCTTCGACCCGCGCCGCCAAGCCGCTGTGCGTGGCAAAGGGATACCAAACACTGGCGTGGTTTTCTAGCAAGCGCGGCAGGCGCGTGTCCAGCTCATTGACGGAATAAGCGCTGTTCACGCCCAGCGCCTCAATCGCCGCTTGCGGGCCGAGGCGAATGCCGTCCCACGTCTCGCGCTCTAGGTCTTTGGGCTGGCAAAACAGCGTGCTGTGGCCGTCGCCGGTCAGCACTAGCCACGCCTGCGGCTCGGTAAAGCCGGTGAGGTAATAAAAGTAGCTGTCGTGGCGGTAGAGAAAGTCGCTGTCGCGGTTGCGCGCGCGCTCGGGGGCGGTGGGAATGAGGGCGATGGCGCCGGGGCCAAGGTGCTGCGCCAAGGCGGCGCGGCGTTGAGCATAGACAGAGTTCATGGCGCGCATCGTACTGCCGCCACCGGCCTTGGGCGCTGGGGCTTACAGCGCGCCCTGTGCGCCGGCGGGGGTTTG
>JAGNUJ010000114.1 GCA_017987055.1 Giesbergeria sp. | reverse complement strand
TCGGCCATCGAGGGAACTACGGGGCTCATGAAAATCCTTTGGGTTCAGCAGTCGCAAAACCCGAGATTTTAAGGCGCTGGCCTGCGTTAAGGCCAGCCGCGTGCCAATGCTGCGCTATCTCTCTAGGCCGCGCACCGCGTCCATCGCCTGCTCAATGCGCTCGACGGCGTGGATGGTCAGTCCTTCAATCGGTTTTTTGGGGGCATTGGCCTTAGGCACCACCGCCACGGTGAAGCCCAGTTTGGCGGCCTCTTTCAAGCGCTCTTGGCCGC
Source organism: Giesbergeria sp. (assembly GCA_017987055.1). Taxonomy (GTDB): domain Bacteria; phylum Pseudomonadota; class Gammaproteobacteria; order Burkholderiales; family Burkholderiaceae_C; genus Simplicispira. Next base: position 5,019 of record JAGNUJ010000114.1, on the reverse strand, counting down.
GCGGTGCCGGGCGCACTTCGCCGGCCAGCCCCACTTCTCCAAAGGCCAAAAAGCCTTTGGGCAGCGCGCGCCCGCGCAGGCTGGACGTGATCGCCAGCATCACTGCCAAGTCGGCCGCTGGCTCGTTGATGCGCACACCGCCGACGGCGTTGACAAACACATCTTGGTCAGCGCACGCCACGCCGGCATGGCGGTTGAGCACCGCCAGCAGCATCGCCAAACGGTCGCGGTCCAGCCCTACCGACAAACGACGCGGATTGGGTCCGCCGCCATCGACCAGCGCTTGGATCTCCACCAACAGCGGGCGCGTGCCCTCCAGCGTCACCAGCACGCAGCTGCCGGGCACCGGCTCGCTGTGCTGACTCAAAAAGATAGCGCTGGGGTTGCTCACGCCTTTGAGGCCTTTTTCGGTCATGGCGAACACGCCAATCTCGTTGACGGCACCAAAGCGGTTTTTGATAGCGCGCACCAGCCGAAACTGGCTGTGCGTGTCGCCCTCAAAGTACAGCACGGTGTCCACCATGTGCTCCAGCACGCGCGGGCCAGCCAGCGCGCCCTCTTTGGTGACGTGGCCGACCAACACAATCGCCACGCCCGAGCGCTTGGCCATGCGCGTCAAGTGCGCCGCGCACTCGCGCACCTGCGCCACCGAACCGGGTGCAGACGTCAGCTGGTCGGAATACACCGTCTGAATCGAGTCGATGACGGCCACAGCGGGCTGCGTTGATTCGACCGTGGCGAGGATTTTTTCGAGCTGAATCTCGGCCAGCACATTCACCTGACTGCCCAGCAGCCCCAAGCGGTGCGAGCGCAGCGCCACCTGCGCGCCGCTTTCTTCGCCGGTGACATACAGCGTGGGCATGCCCGAGCGCTGCAGCGCATCCAGCGCTTGGAGCAGCAGCGTCGATTTGCCAATGCCGGGGTCACCGCCAATCAGCACCACGCTGCCCTCGACGATGCCGCCGCCCAGCACGCGATCCAGCTCATCAATGCCGCTGGGGGTGCGCGCAATGTCGGTGGCCTCAATCGCCGACAGCGGTGTGACCTCTTGCGCCATCGCTAGGCCCGTGAATTGCGCCGTGCCGTAGCGGTGCTTGCTGGCACCGCCAGCATCCTGCGCCACCGACTCCACCAGCGTATTCCACGCGTTGCACTGCGGGCATTTGCCCAGCCATTTGGCGCTGGCGGCACCGCAGTCAGAGCAGACATAAAGGGTTTTATCTTTGGACATGGACAAAGTTCGTTGCGTTCGTCGGGGCGACTTAAAACACAAAACCCGCCACAAGGACGGGTTTGAAAAACGCTAGGCAAGCACCGCTCAACCGACTTAGGCGTTGGCCAACCAATAGCCAGCATTGAAAGGGCTGCTCATGCGCAGCGCCAATGCGGAAATATCAACCAACTTGTCGGTGGGCAATCTTTCGACCTCAGAGGCTCCGAGTTGGATACCCAGCAACGCCGCCGACGCCTTGGCCGACACAGCCGCGCTCGCCCGTTCTACTTGGCTCAGGGATGCAGAACGGGCTACAGAAAAGAATAAAAACAGCGAAAAGCAATTTTGCGATCCGACCAGTAATCAGCCGCGTCGCGAAACACGTCAAGCAGTTGCTCGCGCACCTCTTTGTCAAACTTGGCGGTGGCCGGAATTTGCTCTAGCACCACCACAAAGCCCGGCTGGGGGCCAGACTTATGCAGCGGGTCAGTCAAACAGTCAGCTAGCGCATCAAAGTTTTTGCCAAAGTGTGCTGGAAACATAAATTGCTGGGCAATCAAATCCAGCACATCTTGTTTGGTCAATGCATGGGCAAGGTTGGCGTAAAGAAAATGGTGCCCCAGCACTGCAGCCGCATCTTGCAAGTCCTGCACGCGGTGAGCGCGAATGGATTGCACAATGTTGGCACGCACGCCACGCAGCGGGGAGTCGTTATCTTTACGAAGTGGTTTTTCCATCTCCGCGTCTCTTTCTTTAAAGTCCAAAAATGGGGGCTGGCGCTGCAATAACTAAGGCGCTATCGGGCGAAAGCTGTTGTAGTGGTCGTCGGTGTAGTAACAAATGCTGGGAGTCACGGGTTTGCCACCACACACAATGCGGCGCGCACCTCGATTGCGTGCGCCGGGGGTGGCTACGGTGTACTCACGGTAATAGCCGCGCTTTTTCGCCGGCAGCAAGCGTTCACGGTTGCCAAAAACAGTGCCGTCTTTGTCGTACGGAAACGGGCCGCCTTGGTGAATCAATGCATAAGTCTTACGGCCTTGGCGCGGCAGTTGCGCAAGCGCAATCGGTGCCGTACTGTCTGCTTCTTTTAACCATGACAGCCCTGAGAGTTCTGAAAATAACGGGGGCGACTTTGCATCTGCCAAAGCAGGAGCGACTATGCATACAGCGCTCAATATGCACGCAATTGCCGCCTTCCACGCTCTGGCGGTTGTGGCCTTCAGCATCCAATAAACCTTTCGGAAACTACGGGTTAACCCGAAATTTCAAGGCGCTAGTGTGACGCAAAGCCTGCACAAACGCAAGCGCCTGCCCAAGAATTGGGCAGGCAAAAACACAAACCGCGCCGCCGTTTAGCGCTGCACGTTGGCATCTGCCACGGTCAGCGCCGTCATGTTGACGATACGCCGCACCGTCGCGCTGGCCGTCAAAATATGCACCGGCTGCGCTGCGCCCAAGAGCAGCGGGCCAATCGCAATGTTGCCGCCCGCTGCCGTCTTCAGCAGGTTGTATGAAATATTGGCCGCATCCATATTCGGAAACACCAGCAAATTGGCGTCGCCGACCAGCGTACTGCGCGGCATCAGCGCCATGCGCGCTTTGCCATCGAGCGCCACATCGCCGTGCATCTCACCATCGACGTCCAGCCACGGCGCTTGTGCGCGCAACAACTCCAGCGTGCTGCGCATTTTGATAGCGCTGGGCTGATCGCTATTGCCAAAGTTGGAGTGCGACAGCAGCGCCACCTTGGGCTTGAAGCCAAAGCGCATCATCTCCTGCGCCGCCATGATGGTGATTTCTGCCAGCTGCTCAGCCGTCGGGTCGTAGTTGACGTGGGTATCGACCAAAAACACTTGGCGGTCGGGCAGCAACAGGCCATTCATGCAGGCATAGGTGCCCACGCCTGCGCGCCGGCCAATCACCTGATCCACATAACTCAGGTGCATAGGCGGCGTGCCCCACGTGCCGACAATCAAGCCATCGACCTCGCCCTTGTGCAGCAACATACTGCCAATCAAAGTCAGGCGCCGGCGCATCTCAATCTTGGCAATCGCCACCGTGATGCCCTTGCGCTCCATCATCTGGTGGTAGGTCTGCCAAAAATCGCGGTAGCGGTGGTCGTTTTCGACATTCACCACGTCGTAGTCGGTGCCTTGGCGCAGGCGCAGGCCAAATTTTTCAATGCGCTGGGCAATCACTGCGGGGCGGCCAATCAGCGTTGGCCGCGCCAAACGCTCATCGACGACGATTTGCGCCGCGCGCAGCACGCGCTCTTCTTCGCCCTCGGCATAGGCGACGCGCTTTTTGGCGGCCTGTTTGGCCACCATAAAAATCGGCTTCATCGTCGTGCCCGACGCATAGACAAAGGTTTGCAAATGGTCGCTGTAAGCCGCCATATCGGCAATTGGGCGCAGCGCCACGCCGCTGTCGGCCGCTGCTTGGGCGACGGCGGGGGCAATCTTCATCATCAAGCGCGGATCAAACGGCTTGGGAATCAAATACTCTGGGCCAAACGCCAGCGCTTCGCCGACATAGGCGGCTGCGACCACTTCGCTTTGCTCGGCCTGCGCCAAATCGGCGATGGCGTGGACGGCGGCAATCTCCATCTCTGCCGTAATCGTCGTCGCGCCGCAGTCGAGCGCGCCACGAAAGATGTACGGAAAGCACAGCACGTTGTTGACCTGATTGGGGTAATCGGTGCGGCCAGTGGCAATAATGGCGTCGCTGCGCACGGCTTTGACGTCTTCGGGCTGGATTTCAGGGTTGGGGTTGGCCAGCGCAAAAATCAGCGGCGTCGGTGCCATCTTGCGCACCATGTCTTGCTTCAACACGCCGCCCGCCGACAGACCTAAAAACACATCGGCACCTTCAATCGCCTCAGCCAAGGTGCGCTGCTCGGTCGGCTGGGCAAAGAAGGCCTTGTCCTCGTCCATCAGCTCGGTGCGGCCGGTGTAGACCAAACCGGCAATGTCAGTCACCCAAATGTTTTCGCGCGGAATGCCCAGTTTGACCAGCAGCCCCAAGCAGGCCAACGCCGCCGCGCCCGCGCCAGAGGTCACCAGCTTGACCTTCTTCAGGTCTTTGCCGGCGACTTTCAGGCCGTTCAAAATCGCCGCGCCCACCACAATCGCCGTGCCGTGCTGGTCGTCGTGGAACACCGGAATCTTCATGCGCTCGCGCAGCTTGCGCTCGACATAAAAGCAGTCCGGCGCTTTGATGTCTTCCAAATTGATGCCGCCAAAGGTGGGTTCGAGCGCAGCAATGATTTCGACCAGCTTTTCGGGGTCTTTCTCGTTGATCTCGATATCGAACACGTCGATGCCGGAGAACTTCTTGAACAGCACCGCCTTGCCCTCCATTACCGGCTTGCTGGCCAGCGCGCCAATGTCGCCCAGCCCCAGCACCGCCGTGCCGTTGGTGACCACGCCGACCAAATTGCCCCGGCTGGTGTATTTGAAAACCGAGGTCGGGTCTTTGACGATTTCCTCGCACGGCGCAGCAACACCGGGCGAATACGCCAGCGCCAAATCGTGCTGATTGACCATCTGCTTGGTGGCGGCGATAGCCACCTTGCCGGGCTTGGGAAACTCGTGGTACTCCAGCGCAGCGCGGCGCAACTCAGCGCGTTTTTCGGGGGTATTGATCGCGGTGGTGTTCTCGGGCATCCAGGGGCTCCAGCTTCAGTAATTGCCGGGCCGCGCGACAGGGAGTGCTCCAGGCGGGCGGCCATCGGCGAGGTAAAGAGGAGCGATTGTAGGCCGCGCCCCTTTGCCAAGCCGGCGCGCAACAACGAAAATGCCAGC
>JAGNUJ010000113.1 GCA_017987055.1 Giesbergeria sp. | reverse complement strand
TGTAGGCGTCCAAGCTGCCGGGGCTAAAGTCTGGCTGGCCGACCGCGCGCATCGCCGCTTGGTAGTCGCGCACCACGCCGGTGCGGGTGCTAAACGGGTTGGGCACGATCAGCGACAGGGCAATGCCACTGGCGGCCTCGCCCAGCTGCTTGGGCGCGTCGCCCACCAGGGTCGAGCTGATGCCGGTCAACAGCACGCCGGGCAGGTTTTTCTTCAGGCCGCGCGCTACGCCAATCGAGGCCGAGCCTGCTGTGGCCAACAGCACCGCTGCCGGGCGCGAGGCCGTCACCTTGGTTAACACTTCGGCCAAGTTGCTGCTGTCGGTGGCCAGTGGCGCTTGGATTACCAACATGATGCCGCTTTTGTCCAGCTCGTGGATGGCATCGTCGAGCATCTCGCGGCCATACGGGTTGTCCAGATAGACCACGCCAATGCTTTTGATGTTCATCTCCACCAAGCGCTGCATCAGGCGATGCACTTCGGCGGTGTAGCTGGCGCGCACATGGAACACGTTGCGCGCGCCTTTGCGCAACGACGTTGCGCCGGTGACGGGCCCGACATGCACCATGCCAGCCTCTTCGGTCAACGGCAAGATAGCTTTGTTGTTGGCGGTGCCCACGCACGACAGCAAGGCAAAGGTGTTGCCTTGGCCGAGCATTTTTTTGACGTTCTCGACCGTGCGCGGCGGCTCGTACATGTCATCCATGATGTTCAGCTGCACAGTGCGGCCGTGGATGCCGCCTTTGCCATTGATTTGCGCCAGCGCCGCGCCAGCGCCTTGGCGAATGTCCTCGCCAAACGCGGCCAGCGGTCCGGTGACGTCGGCCGAGCAGCCAATGGTGATGCTCTTGGCGCCCACGCCCGCCGCTTCCTGGGCATACGCACTGCGCATCAGCGCTGGTGCGCCGGCCAGTGCCATAGCACCAGAAACTAAAGAGACAAACTGACGACGTTGCATGGCAAAAATTCCCCACGAGAAACAAACAAAACACTGAGAGCGCCGGCCATCGGCTTGGCGGCGCGCGCTCAGGAACGGGTTGCTAATCCTAGAGCCGACACCTTGTATCTGGCTTGCAAGTGCGCGATAGCGCAATGGTTTTGCAGAGTTTTACGGCGTTTTCCCCCTAAGGAAAACCCTTGGGTCAATTTACCGAGCCAACAGCGCCTGCGTGTGTGCTCCTGCGGCAGTTTTAAATACGCTGACCGCATCGACCAGCCCCTGCGCTTGGTGCTCTAGCGATTGCGCGGCGGCGGCGGCTTCTTCGACCAACGCAGCGTTGGACTGGGTGACTTGGTCCATCTGCGTCATGGCTTGGTTGATTTGCTCCATGCCGTCGCTTTGGTCTTGGCTGGCCATGCTGATCTCATTCATGATGTCGGCGACGCGGCGCACGCTCACCACAATTTCATCCATCGTGGCTCCGGCCTGCTCGACCTGTTGGCAGCCGTCGGTGACGTTGCTGACCGAGGCGTCGATCAAGCCTTTGATTTCTTTGGCCGCCGTGGCCGAGCGCCCGGCCAAGCTGCGCACTTCAGACGCCACCACGGCAAAACCGCGCCCTTGGTCGCCAGCGCGCGCCGCTTCCACCGCCGCGTTCAAGGCCAAGATGTTGGTTTGAAACGCAATGCCATCGATCACGCCAATGATGTCGGCAATTTTGCGCGACGAAACATTGATGGCCTCCATCGTGTGTACCACCTGCGTCACCATCTCGCCGCCTTTGACGGCCACTTGCGCCGCCGAATCGGCAATCTGATTGGCGTTTTTGCCGTACTCGTAGTTTTGCTTAATCGTGCTGGCCAACTCGTGGATGGAGGCAGTGGTTTGCTCCAGCGCGGCGGCTTGCTCTTCGGTGCGCGCTGACAAATCGGTGTTGCCGGCGGCAATTTGGCCGGTAGCGGTGGCAATGGCTTCGCTGCCGCTGCGCACGCGTACCACGATGCCGTTGAGGCTGTGGTTCATATCGCGCAGCGCTTGCAGCAGCGCGCTGGTTTCATCGTTGCCGACTACTTCGATATGGCTGCTCAAATCACCACCGGCGACGGTGCGCGCCAATTTCACCGCCCGGCCCAGTGGCACAGTGATTGAGCGGGTAATGCCAAAGGACAAAACCACACCCACCAGCAGGCCGAGCGCGCCCAGCGCCAGCATCAGCGTGCGCGCGCTGCGGACGCTGTTGACTACAGCGTGGCCATCGTTTTCGACCAGTTTTTTTGCAGCGCTGTCAGCGCATTGATTGGCTCTTGCAGCGCGTCCAGTGCTGGCAGAGTCTCGGACTGCAACAGCGCGGTGGCAGTGTCGCGATCGCCCGCATCAACCAAAGCGGCCACCCGGCCAAACGACTGTACGTATTTGCCGCGCAACTCACTCAGGCGCGCTAGCGTGGCTTTGCCCTCGGGCAGCTGCACCTTTTGTTGCAGCACAGCAAAGGCGTCGTCAATGCTTTTTTTGTTGACGGCGATATTGCCTTTGATCGCTTGCAGCCGCTGCAAGTCGGTGGTGATGACCAGCTCCATCGTCAAGCGCGCATTGGCCCGCGTGGTGGCGTCGATGAGGCTAGCAGCCTCGGACTTGACCCAGCTGTCGTCAATGATGCGTTCATTGATTACGCCCACCTCACCCAAGCGCAGCACCCCCACGGCGCTAGCGCCCAGCATCATCAATACCAGCAGGCCAAAGGCCAGTCCTAGGCGCGTGCCAATCGTCAAAAAACTCAGCTGCATGGAAAAATTCCTGAATAAAGATTCAATTTGTTACTTCATTCTAGGGTGGCGCCCAGCGCGGTGTTTATGCGGGCTTTATTCTTGCGCCGCACGGGCCATGCGCTCACTCTTCCAATACACATCGTCGCCGCCGCTGCCGTCCATGCGGTTGAAAACGCGCGACAGCACAAACATCAAATCCGACAAGCGGTTGAGGTAGTGGCGCGGCGCGCTGCGCACGGCCTCTTGTGCGCCCAGCGCCACCACGGCGCGCTCGGCGCGGCGGGCCACCGTGCGGCAAATGTGCGCCTGCGCGGCGGCGCGCGTGCCCGCTGGCAAGATGAACTCTTGCAGACGCGGCAGCGCCGCGTTGTGCGTGGCCAGCGCTTGGTCGAGCTGCAGCACCGCCTCTTCTTTCAACAGCTCAAAGCCCGGAATCGACAACTCGCCGCCCAAGTTGAACAACTGGTGCTGCACGTCAATCAGCAGCTCGCGCACCTGGGCGGGCAGCGGCTCGCACAGCAGCAGGCCGATGTGCGAGTTCAGCTCATCGACATCGCCCATCGCTTGCACACGCAGGTGGTGTTTGGGCACGCGGGTGTTGTCGCCCAGGCCCGTGGTGCCGTCGTCGCCGGTACGGGTGGCAATTTGTGTCAGTCGATTGGCCATAAACGGCTCCTTCATTGGTGGTGGTAATCAAAACAGTGGACGCTACGATAACTGCGCCAACGCTGCCACCCAAGAATTTTGATAGCTATAACCGCTGGTATTTAAAGGGATAGAGGCTTTTTTTATGCTGATTTAGCGCCCGCTGCCGTTGCCAATCAACAGCTTGCGCTGGGCGATGGCGGGCGTCGCTGGGCGCGCCAGTGCGGCGGCGGGGTGGTGCGTGGGGTGGGGGCGAGCTGCCAACGGCGCGGGCGCCACGGTTTGCAGCTCGCCGCCCAAACGAAACTGCTGCACCACCTGCGCCAGCCGCTGGGCTTGCTCGCGCAGCGACTCGGCGGCGGCGGCGGACTGCTCGACCAGCGCGGCGTTTTGCTGGGTCATGCGGTCAATCTCGCCGACGGCTTGGCCGACTTGGCCGATGCCGCTGGACTGCTCGGATGCAGCCGCAGAAATCTCGCCAATGATGTCGCCCACCCGCTGCACGCTGGCGACGATGTCTTGCATGGTGTTGCCGGTGCCCTGCACGTGGCGCACGCCGCCATCGACCGCGCTGGTGCTGGCGCTGATCAAGCCTTTGATCTCGCTGGCCGCTGCCGCCGAGCGCTGCGCCAAGCTGCGCACCTCGCTGGCCACTACGGCAAAACCGCGCCCTTGCTCGCCGGCGCGGGCGGCCTCGACGGCGGCGTTCAGCGCCAAGATGTTGGTCTGGAAGGCAATCGAATCAATCAGCCCAATGATGTCGCTGATCTTGCGGCTCGACGCGGCAATGTCGGCCATGCTGGCTTCGGCCTGCTGCGCCACTGCCCCGCCGTGCGTGGCCGTGCCCGAGGCCGATACCGACAGCTGATTGGCCAGCTGCGCTGACGCGGCAGTTTGCTGCACCGTGTCGGTCAGCTGGGACAGGGACGATACGGCGGCTTGCGCGTGGCTGGCGGTTTGCTCGGTGCGCTGCGACAGGTCGTGGTTGCCCAGCGCAATTTGTTGGCTGGCGCTGGCGATGTGGCCGCTGGCGTCGTGTACCTGCGCCACCAGCGCGCCCAAGCCGTGCTGCATTTCTATCAGGGCGCGCTGCAAGTCGGCCACCTCGTCGCGCCCTTGGGCGTGGATGGTTTGCGACAAATCACCGCCAGCAATGGCACGCGCCATGCGCTGCGCTTCTTTCAGCGGGCGGCAAATCGACAGCATGTTCAGCAGCGTCAAGGGCGCGACAACGATGATGGTCAGCAGCACCGCCAGTGCAAACCACCACTGCATTTGCGTGGCCACTTGGGCTTGCTCTTGCGTGGCCCGCACGGCGGCTGTTTGCAGCGCCTCGTCAAGCTGCTGCACCAGTTGCTGCGCAGCGGCCAGCTCGGCGCTGGCGGCATCGGTGTTGGGACGCACCAACGGTGCAGGCGTTGGCACCGCGATGGGCGCGGTCTGCAAAGCGTCCGTCGTCGCATTGGTGTTGGTGATTTCGCTGCCCGGCGCTGGTTCTGGCGTGGGCACCAGTGCAAGGACGGGCGCGGGTGGGGTCTGCAGTTGCTGCGCTATCGGCGCAAATTGGCTGCGGTAGTTGCCCAAGTGCGTGCCCAGCGTGCGGGTGATGTCATGGGTTGCTGCGGTCGGCGCAGCGCCCAGCAGCGCCAAGGTTTTTTGCGCTGCGTCTAGCGCCGCCAGCCAAGCGCTGTGCGCTTGGCGCACTGCGGGCAGTTGGCCTTGCGCCAGCAGCATGTCTTTTTCGTGGGCGCGCACGGCACCCAAGTCGCTGCGCAATTGACCGAGTTGACCCGATTGGGTAAACGAGTGGTTGATGAAATCGCCGCTCAGCGCTTGGATGCGCAACATGCCCAACATGCCGACGCCGCCAATCAGCCCCATCAACAGCAGCACCACGGCAATCGCCCCGAGCATCCGAAAGCGGATGGTGAACAAACGCATC
>JAGNUJ010000112.1 GCA_017987055.1 Giesbergeria sp. | reverse complement strand
CGCAGCGTCGCGGCGCTGACGTTGGGGTTGCCGTCGCGGTCGCCGCCAATCCACTGGCCCATGCGCAAAAAGCTGTGTACGTTGTCTTGGCCGAGGTCGCGCTCCAAGTTGGCATAGATTTTCGGAATTTCGCGCAAAAACGTCGCTTCGTAATAGCTCAGCGCGTTTTCAATTTCGTCCGACACGGTCAGTTTGCTGTAGCGCAGCAGGCGCGTTTGCCACAGCTGGGCGACGCGGGCGCGCAGTTGCGCCTCGTTGGCGGCCAGCGCGCGCGGGCTCAAAGCATCGCGCGCGGCGTTATAGAGCTGGGCGCGTTCCAAAATATCGCCGCGCTCGGCCAGCAGGCGGGCAATGTCGCGCTCGGCATCCAAAATGCTTTTGCGCTGCACTTCGGTCGGGTGCGCGGTCAGCACCGGCGAGACGTAGCTCTCGGCCAGCGTTTGCGTGACTTGCTGTGGCGCAATGCCGGCCCAGCGCAAGCGCGACAGCGCCACTTCGATGCTGCCCTCTTGCGTATCACCGGCGCGCTCGCGGATGGTGCGGCGGCGGATGTGGTGGCGGTCTTCGGCCAAATTGGCCAAGTGCGAGAAGTAGGTGAAGGCGCGAATCACGCTCACCGTCTGGTCGGCGCTCAGGGCTTTGAGCAGCTTTTTCAGCGCCTTGTCGGCCTGCGCATCGGCGTCGCGGCGAAACGCCACCGAGAGCTGGCGCACCTGCTCGATCACGTCAAACACAGCCACGCCGTCTTGTTCGCGAATCACGTCGCCCAAAATGCGCCCCAGCAGGCGAATGTCCTGAATCAGCGGCAAATCTTTGTCGCTTTTGTCATTTTTGCGGGCAACGGGCGGGTCTTGAAGGGGCTGGGAGGTGGTCATGCGGGTGGTCATCCAAAGGGGCAGTCAAGGCAGTGTTTGAGAGGGCAAACCAGAGGGCTTATTGCAGCGCAGCATGCTAGCATTCCCAGCTCCTTTTCTTGACCTGCGGTGATGTCTGTGAACCCAATTCTTCCCCCCATCGTGATTGCCACGCGCGAAAGCCGCTTGGCTCTGTGGCAGGCCGAGCATGTGCAGGCGCTGCTGCGCGCCCGTGGCCATGAAGTCTCGCTGCTGGGCATGACCACGCTGGGCGACCAAATCCTCGACCGCTCGCTGAGCAAAGTCGGCGGCAAAGGCCTGTTTGTCAAAGAGCTGGAAACCGCTCTGCACGATGGCCGCGCCGACATTGCCGTCCACTCGCTCAAAGACGTACCGATGGAGCTGCCGGGCGGCTTTACTCTGGCCTGCGTGCTCGAGCGCGAAGACCCGCGCGACGCGTTTGTCTCGCCGCAATACGCCCACTTTGCCGACTTGCCGCAAGGCGCGGTGGTCGGCACCTCCAGCCTGCGCCGCCAAGCGCTGGTGCTGGCGCAGCGCCCTGATTTGCGCATTGAGCCACTGCGCGGCAACCTCGATACCCGCTTGGGCAAGCTCGACAGCGGCCAATATGACGCCATCGTGCTGGCCGCGTCGGGGCTGAAGCGCTTGGGACTGCACGCGCGCATCCGCCACGAGTTCTCGCCCGACGAGATGCTGCCAGCCGCTGGCCAAGGCGCGCTGGGCATCGAAGTGCGCAGCGACCGGCAAGACCTGATTGGAGCGCTGGCACCGCTGGCGCACCTGCCGACGTGGATTCGCGTCACGGCGGAGCGGGCGGTGAGCCGTTGCATGGGCGGCAGTTGCTCGGTGCCGCTGGCGGCGTATGCCCGGCTGGAAGGCGCGATGCTGCACATGCAAGCTGCCTGGGGCGACCCCGAAGGCCGCGCGCCGCTGGTGCGCGCCAGCGCCAGCGCCCACGCCATCACGCTGGAGCAAGCCAACCAGCTCGGCGAAGGCGTGGCGGCGCAGTTGCGTGCCAACGGCGCGGGTTAAAAACTGCTTTTTTATATGACTACGCCCTGCGCCATCGTCACCCGCCCCGAGCACGAGGCGCTGGCGTGGGTGGCCGCTTTGCAGCGGCGCGGCATCGCGGCGCTGGCGCTGCCGCTGATTGGCATTGGCGCTGCGCCCGATGCGGCGGCGCTGCAAGCGGCGCGCCAGCACCTCAGCAACTACCGCGCCATCATGCTGGTCAGTGGCAACGCGGCGCAGCATTTTTTTGAGCCAAATACGGCTCTAGCCCTTACCCGGTGTGCGCTAGCAGCTATCAAAAAAGACAGCTGCACCCGCGTTTGGTCGCCCGGCCCGGGCACGGCGCAGACGCTGCAGCGCTTAGGCATTCCTGCCGCACTCATCGACTGCCCGGCACCCGACGCCGTGCAGTTCGATTCCGAATCGCTGTGGGAGCAGGTGCGCAGCCAAATCACCCCCGGCGACCGCGTGCTGATCGTGCGCGGCGGTGAAGCCGACGCGCCGGCGCACGGCAGCGGGCGCGAATGGCTGGCGCAGCAAATCAAAGCGGCAGGAGGAGAGGTGGACTTTGTCGTCGCCTACACCCGCAGCGCGCCGCAGTTCACGCCGGCGCAAATCGCCCAAGCGCAAGCGGCGGCAGACAACGGCGCGGTGTGGTTGCTGAGCAGCTCGCAGGCGCTGGGCAATTTGTGCGCCGCGCTGGCGGGGCAAGACTGGCGCCGCGCCCGCGCTTTGGCGACGCACCCGCGCATTACCGAGGCAGCGCGTGCAGCCGGCTTTGGCGCGGTGTACGAATGTCGGCCCGCGCTACAAGACGTCGCCACGGCGCTAGAAAGCCTGTGCCAAGCCGCACAACGCAGCGCCTCCTAAAATCGCCGCCATGAGTTCTGCCCCCCCCACTCCCCCGTCCACACCCTCCGCGCCCACTGGCGCCAGTCAGGTGGGGCTGTATGTCGCCAGCGCCGTCGCCGTGGCGGCCTTGGTCAGCAGCAGCTTGCTGTGGCAAAAGCTCGGCACCATCCAAGAACAATTAGCCCGCCAAAGCGCTGACAACGGCGCCCAAGCCATTGAGGCGCGCACCATCGCCCGCCAAGCGCAAGAGCAAGTCACCGAAGCCACCGCGCGCCTGACGGTGGCCGAAACCCGCCTGAGCGAAGTCGCCCTGCAACGCCACCAGCTGGAAGAGCTGATGCAAAGCCTGTCGCGCTCGCGCGATGAAAACTTGGTGGTCGATATTGAATCGGCCATCCGCGTAGCGCAGCAGCAAGCCCAGCTGACGGGCAGCTTAGAACCCTTGGTCGCCAGCCTGAGAAGCGCCCAACAACGCATTGAACGCGCCGCGCAACCGCGCCTGACGCCCGTACAGCGCGCCATTGAGCGCGATTTAGAGCACTTGGCCAGCGCCAGCGTCAACGACACCTCGGGGCTGCTGACGCAAATCGACGACTTGGTGCGCCAAATCGACGACTTGCCCGTGCTCAACGCCGTCGCCCAAGCCGCATCGGCGCGGCGCATGAACGCCCGCGTGCCGCAAGATGGCAGCGCCAGCCCAAGCGCAGTCCCCGAAGATGCCCAAAACGCCGCGTGGTGGCGCAGCGCGCTGCAGCGCAGCTGGGAAGTGCTGCGCGATGAGGCGCGCGGTTTGGTGCGCGTCAGCCGCATCGACCAGCCCGAAGCGGTGCTGCTGGCACCCGACCAAATTTTCTTTCTGCGTGAAAACCTCAAACTCAAGCTGCTCAACGCGCGCTTAGGCATCTTGGCGCGGCAATACGACTCGGCGCGCAGCGACTTGAGCGGCGCGATCAATGCGCTGAACAAGTATTTCGACCCCGCCTCGCGCCGCACGCAAAGCGCGGCCACGGTGCTGCTGCAAGCACAAGCGCACATGAAGACCGCCGAGCTGCCGCGCCTCGATGAAACCCTCTCCGCCCTGGCCACTGCGGCCGCTGGGCGTTAACCGTACACAAGGAGACGCACCATGCGCGCTGCCCTGTGGCTGTTAGTTTTGTTTGGCGTGGCCGTGGCCTCCGCCCTGTTTGCGGGGAATAACCAAGGCACGGTGACGCTGTTTTGGCCGCCGCACCGCATCGACCTGTCGCTCAATTTGGTGCTGCTGCTGCTGGCGCTGGGCTTTGTCACGCTGTACGCCGCGTTGCGCGCGCTCAACGCGCTGCTGGCCCTGCCCCGGCGCGCCCGGCGCTGGCGGCTGCACCAAAAAGAGCGCACCATGCACGCCGCCATCCTCGACGCGATGGCGCTGTTCTTGGCGGGGCGCTTTCTGCGTTCGCGCAAAACGGCACTGGAAGCCTTGGCGCAAGAAAACGGCCTGACCCAAGCGCAAACCAACGTGCCGCACGCGCGCCAACTGCGCGCACTGGCGCATTTGGTCTGCGCCGAAGCCTCGCAAGCGCTGCAAGACCACACCCAGCGCGACCACCATTTAGCGCAAGCGCTGCACCACGCACCCGAGCTGGGCAGCCAGCCCGAGCGCGAACTGCGCGAAGGCATCCAGATGCGCGCCGCCCACTGGTCGCTGAGCAACCGCGAGCCGCAAGCCGCGCTTGACTGGCTGGGCGCCCTGCCGCAAGGTGCCGCTCGGCGCACGCTGGCGCTGCGCATGAAGCTCAAAGCCGCCCGCCACGCCCACCACACGCAAAGCGCCTTGGACACCGCGCGCCTGCTGAGCAAGCACCGCGCGTTTTCGGCCAATGCCGGCGAAAGCATCGTGCGCGGCTTGGCAATGGAGCTGATCGACGAAGCGCGTGACCCCGCGCAGCTAGAGCGCGCATGGCAGTCGCTCGATGCCGCCGAGCGCGCCATGCCCGAGCTGACCGTCCACGCCGCGCAGCGCCTAAGCGCCTTGGGGGGCGACGCCGCCACCGTGCGCCAGTGGCTGCTGCCGGCCTGGCAAACCTTTGCCAACCATCCCAACGCCCTGAGCGAGCAACAAGCCAGCCGCTTGGTGCGCGCCTTGGACGGCGGCCTCAACGATGTCGATGGCACGTGGCTGGCACGGATTGAAGCCGCCGCCCAAGCCCATCCGCGCAACACCCGCCTGCAATATCTGGCTGGCATGGCCTGCCTGAAACGCCAGTTGTGGGGTAAAGCACAGCAATTGCTGACGCAATCGGCCCAGCAACTGCCCGACGCCCAACTGCGCCGCAGCGCTTGGCAGCACTTGGCCGAACTGGCCGAGCGGCGCGGCGATACGGCAGCGGCGGCGCAGGCGTGGAAGCAGGCGGCACTCGCATGGGGCGCATCAGGGTGAATGCCAGCCACTTTGGATATACAAGGCATCAAAATTAATAGCTACTAGCGCATACACCTAAAGGGCTAGAGACCAAAATCAGCATAAATATCCACTGTGGCGTGGTTGGCCATCCAACCAACGCCACACACACCGCCGCTGCAGCGCAACATTTACAGTCCGTTCAC
>JAGNUJ010000029.1 GCA_017987055.1 Giesbergeria sp. | reverse complement strand
AAGTGCAGTCGCTCTTGACGCCATCGGGCGTGCTGGCGGCCAACACCTTTGCCACAGGCAAGTTAGCGCGGCACGAGGCTGCCACCTATCAAGCGGTGTTTGGCCAACTGTACCAAGTCGATATGGATGGCGGCAACCGCATCCTGCTGGCCGGGCGGATCGCCTTGCCGCCGCTGGCCGAGGTGCGCCGCAACGCCGCGCAGTGGGACGCAAAGCTGGCGCTGCTGGGCGTGTCATCAAACCAGCTGCTACCGCGTTTTCGGCCGCAGCCAGCGGCCAGCGGCGTGCGGGTGCTGACCGACCAGTACTCGCCGTCCAACCTGTTGCTGCACTAGCCGCCACCCCGACCAAAATGACTTTAAGCTGGCGCTATTTGCCACCTTAAAAACCAAAATCTGCTTATTTTATAAAGCAAAATAATTGGTTTAAGCCCTGCATGCGCCGCTGCTGCATGGCGCTATTTGTTCCTTTTTAGACGCAGTTTTACACGAAAGAATTGGTATGCACACCACCACCGATCAAGCTACCCAAGCCGTTCAATGGCACCCCACCGCCGCGCCTATCGCGCCCGCCGCTGGGGCGTGGAGCATCGAGGCGATTCAAGCCTTGCTCGACAAGCCGCTGCTGGACTTGCTGTTCCAAGCCCAAACCGTGCACCGCCAGCACTGGCCCGAGGGTGACATTGAGCTGGCGACGCTGCTGTCGGTCAAAACCGGCGGTTGTCCTGAAAACTGTGGCTATTGCCCCCAGTCCGCCGAGTTTGACACCGGCGTCAAGGCCGAAAAAATGCTCGCCGTCGATGAGGTGGTGCGCGCCGCGCAGGCCGCCAAAGACGCCGGCGCCACGCGCTTTTGCATGGGCGCGGCGTGGCGCGCGCCGAAAGACCGCGATATTGAAAAAATGTCTGAACTGGTATCCGCCGTCAAAGGCTTGGGGATGCAGACCTGCGCCACGCTGGGCATGTTGGCCGGGCACCAAGCACAGGCGTTGAAAGACGCCGGGCTGGACTACTACAACCACAACCTCGACACCGCGCCCGAGTACTACACAGACGTGGTCAGCACCCGCGCTTACCAAGACCGGCTGGACACACTGCAACACGTGCGCGCCGCCGGCATCAGCGTTTGCTGCGGCGGCATCATTGGCATGGGCGAGGCGCCGGTACACCGCGCCGGGCTGATTGCGCAGCTGGCCAACCTCAACCCGTACCCAGAATCGGTGCCCATCAACAGCTTGGTGCGCGTGCCCGGCACGCCACTGGCCGATAGCGCGCCGGTCGATCCGCTGGACTTTGTCCGCGTGATTGCCGTGGCCCGCATCACCATGCCGAGCGCGCGCGTGCGTTTGTCGGCGGGTCGCCAGCAAATGGGCGAAGCGGTGCAGGCGCTGTGCTTTATGGCCGGGGCCAATTCCATTTTTTATGGCGACAAACTGCTGGTGACTGGCAACCCCGACGTCGAGGCCGACGTGCAGCTGCTGCGCAAGCTGGGCTTGCAGGGCCACCAAATTGCCGTCACCACAGCTTAAATAAAGTTAAATTTGATAGCTTAAACCGCACGTCCCATAAGGCTTTGAGGCGGTTTTGGCTTATTTTTGGCTTATTTTTTCAGGGGGCAGGTGTTAGCGCCGATCAGCGTGTACGCCGGGCAGAAGCGAAACACGCTGGTGGCCAGAGGAATCACCCCCAGCCAACCCCACCAGCCCACGGTGCCGGTGGCGGCCAAGCCAATCAGCACCAAACCGACGATGGCGCGCAAAACGCGGTCAATAGTTCCTACATTGGCTTTCATTTCAGGCCCTTTCTTTGTTTAGCAGATTCCCCAAAGGGGAAGAAATGTATTTAGATTCAGCAGCCGGACTTGATGCCGGCCTTGCGCAACATGCTCTCTAGCAAACACCACTGGGTCAAGCCGCTTTGCAGCAGGTTGACACCCACAAAAGCGGTGAAGGCCAAAAACCACGGGCTCACAAAAAGCGGGCTGGAGGAAATGCCCAGCAGCAGCGACAAGAGAATGAAAGTGCCAGCCAATAGCCGTACCAATTGCCAAGAGGTCATGGACAAAATCCTTCGTAAAAAATAGCGGGAGCCCAGAAAAAATCGGCAATCCCTTGCATCGATGAATTATTTAGCCAATCAGCTAATTAGTCAATAAGAGTATTATTACGTACTGCAAAGCCAGTTGCCCCACCACCTCCGCGGCTTCTTGGGCGAGCATTTACCGTTGCTCACAGGACAATAGCGACCATGAAAAATTTACCCCCCGAAGCGCTGCAGCAAGTTGCTGCCTACTTTCAGACCCTTGCCGAGCCGACGCGCTTGCGCATCCTCAATTTTTTGCGCTACGGCGAGCACAACGTCGGCGAACTGGCGCAGCTGTGCGGCTTTACGGCGGCCAACATTTCGCGCCACCTGTCGCTGATGACCCAGCACGGCTTTGTCGCCCGCGAGAGCCGTGGCACCAGCGTCTATTACCGCATCGCCGATCCGACGGTATACGCGCTGTGTGACTTGGTTTGCGGCAACATCGCCAAGCAAGTCGAGCGCGCCGCTGAAAGCCGCCAAGCCATGTTCAGCAGCGTGCAAGCGCCGCCCGTGCCGTCAAACACCATCGACACCATCGTCTAGCAGGCGCGCGCCCTTGTTCAGCACGGCGGCTTCGGCGCGGAAGTAGCCCATCACCGTCGGAATGCTGTGGTGGCCGGTCAGCGCCATCGTGTCGGCCAGCGAGACGTTTTGCCGCCCGGCCTCGGTGACAAAGCCTGAGCGCAACGAATGCGCAGAAAAATCCCCTGCCACCCCCGCCAAAGCTGCGCGCGTTTGCACGATGTCGCGTACCGCCGCTGGTGCTAGCGCGCCGCCTAAGTGCCCGCCCTTCAAAATGCGCCGAAAAATCAGTCCGTCGGTGATAGCGCTGGCGTTCAGCCAATCTTTCAGCGCCTGCCCCGCAGCGCCCAACACTGGTTTATGGTTTTCGGGGCGGTCGGCGCCAGACTGGTTGGCTTTGGAATGTACCAAGGTGTAGAGGTATTGCGCCTCTCCAACACAGCGCAGCGACTGCATCTCGGCCAGCACCACTTCCGAGCGGCGGCGCCCGCCGCTGGCCCACGCAAACAATAACAACGCCCGATCACGCTTGCCGCGCAGCGAATCGTCGCAGGTGGCGAGTAGCGCTTGCAGCGGGTCTTTGGTCAGCGCCGCCTTTTTGCGCGGCAGCGCGCCGCGCTTGGCGTAGGCCTTGCGCGTGCGCGACAGCAGCTCGCGCACCTGTGCGTCTTGGCACGGGTTGCTCAGCTGGCGTAGTTGGTGGGCTTTGGACATCACTGCCACCCGGTGTACTAACGTGTTGTGCGCCATCGCGCCGAGCTTGCCCTTGTAGCCGCCGGCCACCAACGCTTGGTCGATGTCTAGCGGCAATTCATGCGCCAGACCGCGCGCGGTCATGCGCTGGGCGTGATCGACCACAAATTGCAACACGCAGGCCACTGGCAGCGGCAGCTGGATGGCTCCGCCATAGCGCAGGCCATACCACGCCGTCCAGTAACGCAGCGCCGAGTGGTAGCTGGCCAAGGTGTTTTGCGACTCGCCCTCGCGCATCAACTCGCTCACCGCATCGCGGCTGAGATCGCTCAGTGTGCTCGGCAGCAGAGCAGGCGCTGTGGTGGCGGCAGAGAGAAAAGTAGGCGCTAAAAAAGTCATTTTGGGATTGTATAAAGACTTTTGTTCTTAATTTTATGTAATATGTATGATATATTACATAAAGAATAAATAACCCACGATAACCATCCCTTATCGTGATTAAACAAGGAAAGCACCATGCAATACCGCACTTCCCGAGGCATTCAATACGAAGACGTCGCCCAAGCCGCTGATGCGCTACTGCAAGAAGGCTCGCGCCCGACCATCGAACGCATTCGGCTGCGGCTGGGGCGTGGCTCGCCCAATACCGTCAGTCCGATGCTGGAGCAGTGGTTTGCTGGTTTGGGGCAGCGCTTGGGCGGCGTTGTGCCAATGTCGTCTGACAACGCCGTGCCTGCACTGGTCATGCAGGCGGCGCAGGCACTGTGGGCAGCGGCCAGCAGCGCAGCGGACGAACACGCGGCGCAAGCTTGGTCTGCGCGACAAACGGAACAAGATGCCGCTGCGCAAACATTGGCAACCGCCCACGCGCAACTGCAAGCGCGTGAACTGGCTTTAGATGAACGCCTACAGGCGATGGAAACCGCGCTGACGCTATCGACCCAGCAACTGCACGAAAGCAACGAGCGCGCGAAAATTCAGCAAGTCGCGTTGGCGCAGCGCGAGCAAGAATTGTGTGATGCGCGAAATGCTTTAAGCGATGCTACCCAGCGCAGCCGCGAGCAATTGGCAGCGCTGCAACAGCAATTAGAAACAACACAAGCCCAAGCGCGCGATGAGCGCAGCGCTATCGAAGCGCGCCATATCGCCAATGAACGGCGCTGGCTAGAAGAAGTCGATCGCGCCCGACAAGAGGCGCGCAAAGCAGCGCTGCTGGCACAAGAAGAGGCGAAGAAAACTGTGCTGCTACAAACTCAAGCAGAGTTGGCGGCAGTCACTGCGGCAGATGCGTTGCAAGCCGCCAACGCTGCCCATGCGGAACAACTGCAAGCGCTGCGCGAAGAACTGGCCAGCGCTCAAACTTTGTTGCTGCAACAAATACGCCCAATGCCGGCAGCGGCTTCAGCGCTGCGTGCCAGCGTTTTGCCCCGTGTACCGCTGCGCCGCAAGCTCGGCAGGAATAGGCCATAACGCAACTTGATGGCCCAACTCCCGGCACAATTGCAGCCATGAAATTCCTACACACCATGCTGCGCGTCGGCAATCTGCAACGCTCGATTGATTTTTATACCCAAGTGCTGGGCATGACGCTGCTGCGCCAGTCCGAAAACCCCGAATACCAATATTCGCTAGCGTTTTTAGGCTTTGAGGGCGGCAATCCCAATCAAGCCGAGCTGGAGCTGACCTACAACTGGGGCACCGAGCGCTACGACCACGGCAACGCCTACGGCCACATTGCCTTGGGCGTGCCCGATGCGGCAGCGGCCTGCGCAAAAATCAAAGCCGCTGGCGGCAACGTCACCCGCGAGGCCGGGCCGGTCATGGGCGGCAGCACCGTGATTGCGTTTGTCACCGACCCCGATGGCTACAAAATTGAGTTGATTGAGCGCGCTGAAGGTGCCGCTGGCGGTGGTCTGCGTTAATTTTTAAGCTATTTTGATAGCTTAAACCGCACGCCATATAAGGGTTTCAGGGCTTTTTTGTATTAAATACCGCTCAAACGCATCAATGGATAGCGGACGGCCTAAACAAATAGCCCTAAGACGCATCGCAGCCGTGCACCTGCAAAAACGCGTGCTGTCCTTCGGTTGCCGCGCATCGGGCTCTATCAGTTGGCGGACAACACCACTTCAACCCGACGGGCTTCTGCGTTGGTGCCGCTGGCTTGCATTTGCTCGGGCTTATTGAGCTGAATTTGTGCTTCAGTGACGCCCAAAGCGAGCAAAGCGTCGCGCACCGCAAAAGCGCGCTGCTTGGCCAATTCGACATTGATAGCGGCGCTGCCAGTGTCGTCATGGAAGCCAGAAATAATGGCTTTTTTACCGGTGGCGACACCAGCGACGATGTCGGCCAGCGCCTCGTTAGCGCCCTCGGCAATTTGCGCCATGCCCGAGCCAAAGTAAAGTTTTACAACGCCGTCTTCAACGCGCACGCTGGCACCGTTATCAATCGCTGTGATGACATCAACGACTACCGGGTCATCAACCGCTGCGGTGTTGAGCGCTGTAGCTGAAGGCATACCGCTTTTGTAAACCACTACGCCGATGACAGTGGACAAAAGCAGCGCAATCAAGGCAAACAAAAAACCCAAGGCAAAGCGCTCTTGGCCGTCGTCAGAACTGCTGGAAGACATCTGGGAAACTCCGTAAATGGTGGTAAATAGGGAAAACCCACAATTGTAGAGTTGAACGGCACAATAGCCGCCATGACTACTACCCCTCTTAATACCCTTGCTACGGCCTCTGCGCTGGCCAATTTGCGCAAAAGCTACGAACGCGCCGAGCTCAATGAAAGCGCCTCGCACGCGCAGCCCCTACAACAATTTCAGCAATGGCTAGAAGAAGCCATCAACGCCCAAGTGCCTGAACCCAACGCTATGACGCTGGCTACTGTCGGCAGCGATTTACGCCCCAGCACGCGTGTGGTACTCATCAAAGACTGCGATGCGCGCGGCATTGTTTGGTACACCAATTACGCTAGCCGTAAAGGCCACGAGCTGGCCGGCAATCCGTTTGCGGCATTGCAATTTCACTGGGTGGAATTGGAGCGCGTAGTGCGTATCGAAGGTGTGGTTGAACGCGTCAGCGATGAAGAAAGCGATGCTTATTTCAAAAGCCGCCCGCTGGATTCGCGCATTGGCGCTTGGGCCAGTCCACAAAGTCAGGTGATTTCGGGACGCAGCGTGTTGGTGGCCAATGCTGCCAAATATGGCGCGCAGTTTTTGTTGAATCCACCGCGCCCGCCACATTGGGGCGGGTTTCTATTGCGACCCGAAAGTTGGGAGTTTTGGCAAGGGCGCAAAAGCCGTTTACATGACCGTTTGCACTATCGTCAAACTGGCAATGTTTGGGTACGTGAACGTTTAGCCCCTTGAAATCAGATACTTAAAGTTTTTATTTTATTAAATTAATAACTTGTAAGTTACATTTAAACCATGAAAACACCGAATACTGCGCCACTGCCTAGCGGCACGCTGCTGTTTCAACTTTGGCTGGCAGACGAGAGCAGCAAGCCGTTTCAGTCCCTCAACCCCGAGCCGCAGGGGGTGTATGAGGACATTTGGAATGCGTGGCTCAAGTGCCTTTCGCCGACGGGGGTGGCGGATGACGATGGGTTGGCGCGCGCCGTCCTGCATAGCCATGACCTGCCCGCACCCTGCCAATGGCACGAGGCACAGGGCGAAGATGTGGCGCGGTTTCTGCGCATACGCGCCGGCCAGCGCGCAGGGCACCAGCCCGATCGCCAGCTGAGCGAAGTCACGCGGCGGCGTTATTGGCGCGTGCTCGACCGCGTTTACACCTTTGCCGTGCAGCAAGGCTGGCTGCGCAGCAATCCAGTGATGCAGCTGCACTGGACTGAGCGCCCGCGCGCCGTCGACCAGCTAGGCCATTGCTTATCGCCGGTGCTGTGGGCGCGGCTGCCGGCGCATTTTCCACCAGCCGATGGTCTGCAAGGTGCGCGCGATCGAGCGATTTTGTTGCTGCTGTACGAACTGGCGTTAGCGCCCGAAGAGGTGCGCACGTTGCAAGATGACAGCCTGCTCAATGCCAAAGGCGAGCCCATCGATGCCGCATCGGCCAGCGTGCCAGTGCAGCTGCAAATTGATGGTGCGCGCAAAGCCCAGCACCGCAAACTAAACTTGCCAGCCTCTGTGGGCACAGCGCTGGCGCAGTGGCAACAATATCGCCGGGCGCACGACCCGGCGCTGTCGGGACATTTGTTTCACTCGCGTAAAGGCGGCCCGCTGTCGATTCGGGCGCTGTTCCATGTGGCCTCCAAAGTCATCCACGAAGCCCACGCCGCGTTGCCCGACGGCGTTCAAAAATGGCCGCTGCAGCGCGTTGGCCCACAAGTGATGCGCAACACCGCCATCGTCACATGGCTGCGCGCAGGCTTGTCGGAGGTGGAAGTGATTCGCCGCATCGGCGTCGAAGACCACCGGGCGCTGGGGCATTTGCAGCACCAACTGAGCGCATCTGCAGCGGATGCATTATTGGATTAATTTTCTAATTTGATAGCTGCTAGCGCATGTATTTAAAGGCATTGAGATGCTTTTGATGCTCAAAGGCACTGTTTACCTGCGCTAGCAGCTATCAAAAAAATCATTAGCTCATTAGCCGCTGCTTAAAACAACTCGATATCGTCGTGGCTGATACGCGCTTTTAAATCGCCGCTGGCAACCAACTCGTCGTAGAAACGCACTTGGTTGCGGCCATTTTCTTTGGCGAAATACAAAGCTTGGTCGGCTTGTCCCAAAATTTCGACCGGCGTATTCGAAGAAGTCGAGACAAAGCCCACGCTCACTGTGATGCGCCCAACCTGCGGAAAGTGGTATTCCTCGACCGCCTGGCGAAAGCGGTTGAACACCTTGTGCGCCGTCTCCAGCGTCGTCGAGCGCAGTAGCACCACGAATTCTTCGCCGCCAAAACGAAAAATTCTGTCATGGCTGCGAAACGAGCTGCGCAAAATGTTGGCCATCAAAATCAGCACTTCGTCGCCGTACAGATGGCCAAAGCGGTCGTTGACTTGTTTGAAGTGGTCAATATCGACCACCGCCAACCATTGCTGCAACTGGCCACCAGGCGTGGCGCTAGAGTTGCTGCGGCCCATGCTGGCGTTGGCTTCTATGCCTGCGTGGCGGGCAAATTGGTCGTCAAAGGTTTTGCGGTTGAGCAAGCCAGTCAGCGCGTCGCGCTCGCTGTAGTCGAGCAGGCTTTGGTAGTTTTGGTAGACGTTGAAGATGGCAGTGAGCACTTCGAGTCGGTGTACCGAAAACGGGCGCGACTGAATCACCTCTAAGCAGGTACCCACTTGGTCGTGCATCCACACCGGCAGCCACAGCGTGTGGCGCTTTTTATCAACCATGGCGATGGCGTGGGTGTGGCGCTCTTGGATGCAGGCGTGCAACTCGGGCAGCTCGCTTAGCACTTGGCGCTGGGGGTCGGTGGCGACTTCGGTTTCAGTCGATGTCCATTGCCCGTTGTGCATCCAAGTGCGCGGACGCATATAGCGCACGCCGCCGAGCATAAAAACTTCCAGCGCTCGCACCTCCAAAATGCCCGAGAGCTGCTGCAGCGTCGAAAGCACCGAGACCTCTAGCCGCAAATAGTCACGGTGAGCGGTCATCTCGACCAAATTTTGCAATATAGGTTTCATGGCAAAGGTGTTGTGCATTCGGCGCGGGGAGCTCTGCTCTCAAGCAGAGCGCACAAAAACCACGTCCCACACGCCGTGGCCAAGGCGCAGACCCCGGTTTTCAAACTTGGTCAGCGGTCGGTAGTCGGGCTGCGGGGCGTAGCCATCGGCACTTTGCGAGCGGTTGACGCTGTTGTGCAGCAACGGCTCGTCTGAAAGCACTTGCAAAATTTGCTCGGCGTAGGGCTGCCAGTCGGTGGCGCAGTGCAGGTAGCCGCCGGGTTTCAAGCGCGCGGCCAGCTTGGCAATCAAGGGCGCTTGAATCAGGCGGCGTTTGTTGTGCTTTTTCTTGTGCCACGGATCGGGAAAGAAGATGTGTACACCGTCCAAGCTGGCCGGTGCCAGCATGTGGTCAATGACTTCGACCGCGTCGTGCGCGAGGATGCGCACGTTGGTTTGGCCTTGCTCGCCCAAGCGCTTGAGCAAGGCACCCACGCCCGGCTCGTGGACTTCACAGCACAAAAAGTTGTCATCGGGGCGCACGTTGGCAATGTGGGCCGTGGCCTCGCCCATGCCAAAGCCAATTTCCAAGATCAGCGGCGCGGTGCGGCCAAAGGCGGCAGGCGCGTCCAGCAGTTGGCCGGTGTAGGGCAGGATAAAACGTGGCCCGAGGTCTTCAAACGCCTTGGCTTGACCGGTGGTGGTGCGGCCAGCGCGGCGCACAAAGCTTTTGATGGCTTTGGGATAGGCCACGTCCGCCGGTGCCATGCCAACGGCACGAGCAGCAGGAACAACGCAGGGAGATTCGGGGGCGAAGGAGGGGGGGAGAGCAGATTCAGTCACAGCGAGCAATTGTAGAGATGCCGCCATGCCTTGACCCACAGCGCCAAGGCATCCGACAGCAAAATATCAGCCATGCATGGTAAGCGTGGCAGGCCAAGTGCGCCGGCCGCTGCGCTTAACGTGGCCAAAGGTTGCGCTAAATCAAGGGCGCGCGCGCCATGTTGCTTGGACAGTTTTTCGCCATCCGCGCCGCGCACCAACGGCGTGTGCAGGTAGCGCAGCGTGGCTACGCCCAGCGCGTGCTGCAGCAGGATTTGGCGCGGCGTGTTGTCGGCCAAGTCTTCGCCACGCACCACGTGGGTGATGCCTTGGGCGGCGTCATCGACCACCACCGCCAGTTGATACGCCCACAGGCCATCAGCGCGGCGCAACACAAAGTCGCCCACGGTGTTGCAGACGTCTTGCTGCTGCGCACCCAAGCGGCGGTCGTGCCAGTGCAGCACCTCATTTGCTCTGCTTTCAGGAGCTACTAGCGCAGGCGTACAAAGGGCTAGAGGCTGATTTGACTGGTATTTCTGGTATTTTGGCCAAAAATCAGTGGTATTGAAGCGCCAAGCGCGCTCAGTGCGTCCTTGCAGGCCGTGGCGGCAAGTGCCGGGATAGGGCTGTTCGACGTGGCGCTGGTGCGCGTGGCCTTGCGCAGCATGAACGGCGGCAATGTCTTTGCGCGTGCAGGCGCAGGGATAGGCCAGTGCGGCGGCTTGCAGTTGTTCTAGCGCGGTTTGGTACGCCGCAGCGCGGGTGGATTGCCACAGCGGCGGCTCGTCAGGCAGCAGGCCGCAGGTGGCCAGCTGCGCCAAGATGTGTTCGCCAGCGCCAGCGGCGCAGCGCGGTGTATCGACATCTTCGATGCGCACCAGCCAGCGGCCACCGCGCCCTTGGTTAAAAGCGCGGGCGTCAAGCCAGCTGGCCAGCGCCGCGACCAACGAGCCCGCGTGCAGCGGGCCGCTCGGTGACGGTGCAAAGCGGCCGACGTAGCCCGCGCTCATCGCTGTCAGCCAGTTCAGGCGACGGCGAGCGCCATTTCTAGGCCAGAGATGAAAGCGTCTTCCAAGCGGTGGCCCAAGCACCAGTCGCCGCAAGCGCCCAGGTTGCTGTCAGCGTCCCACAAGTGGCTTTGGCCCAGCGCTTGGATGGTTTGGGCGTAGCGCCAGCGGCGCACTTGCGCAAAACCGGGCGTAGCGCGGATGCCGGTCACGTCGGCAAAGGCTTTCAGTAGCTTGTCTTGCACGCGCGTCGGGTTGTCTTCGAGGTGCTCTTCCGACCAGGCGGGGCTGGCCTGCACCGTCCAGCGCTCCAAACTGTTGCGCTGGGGCTTGGACGACTCGCGCGCCAGCCAAGCAATGCGGTGGTGGGTGCTGCGCGCAGCGTTCCACTGCGGGCCAAGCGTCGTCAAGCCGGGGCGCACCGCTTGCGGAAAAGCCAGCATCAGCGACCAGCAGGCGGCCATCGTGGCGCCGGCCATCGTTTCCATGATCGGCGTGTGCAGGTCAGACGACACCAGCAGCGCGCGAGCGGCTGGGGCGGGCAGCGCCAGCAGCACTGCGTCAAAGCCGGCGTGTACTTGCTGCTCGCCTTGGGCGTTTTCGGTGCTCAGTTGCCAGCCGGTGGGCTGCAGGCGATCACGCTCGATGCAAACCACATGGGCGTTGGTGTGCAGTTGGCCGTCTTGCTGCAACGGCTGCGCCCAAATTTTGGCCAAAGCATCCATGCCGGGGCAGGCGACCCAGTGCGCTTCATTCGGCGGTTGGCTGGGCGAAGCGACTTGACCAGTAGCGTCGAGCACGCGCACCGAATTGGCGCTCCACGGGCGGCAAACGCCGGGCACAGTGGCCAGCGCTTGGGCGAAACGGTCATCGCGCACGGTGAAATATTGCGTGCCGGCATCAAAGTTGCCATGCGGGGTGTCGCAAGTGGCGGTGCGCCCGCCCACTTGCTCGGCTTTTTCAAACACCGTGACTTGGTGGCCGGCCTTGACCAGCGTGCGGGCGCAAGCGATACCGGCCATGCCGGCACCAATGATGGCGAAGTGGCGCTTGGTATCAGCGGCACTGGAATTTTTAGGGGCGGGAGCGGCGCTGCTGGCAGTGCGGGTGCGTCGGGGACGAGGGGCGGGAGCAAAAGAGCGCGGGGGCATGGAAGGCCTTTCGGGGGGTAAGAAAAAGAGAGGTCTCTGTGTAAGCAAATAAACGAGCCCACTCTACACACCTACAGAACACAAGCGGTTTAAGCTCACTTTTTAAGTACAAAAGAGTGCTGGCATCAGCCTCAAAATGCTTGCGTTGCGCGTATGGAGCATTGCCACTGGGCGCTCAGCAGCGCATTCAATCAGGGCGCGCGCACCAGCAGCGATTCTTCAATTTTGTTAGCCAGCTGTGAAATCGCCAGCGCTGCGGGGCAGCCGGGGGTGTGCAACAGCAGCAGTTGGCGGCGCATGATGGCATCGCGCACGGCGGGGTCGGCAGGAATGTCGCCCATGTGGATCAGGCGCATGGGGCGGCCCGATTCGGTGGCGACAAAGCGGTCCAGCACTTGCTGCAATTGGCCGGTAATGGCACGGCCATCGCCGGGGCGGGCGGCTTGGTTGACCACCATGCGCACGTGTTGGCGCTTTTGCTGCACCGTCAGCACTTTGATGGCGGCGTAGGCATCGGTCAGCGAAGTGGGTTCTGGCGTGGCAACGATCAGCACCTCAGAGGCCAACGAGATCGAAAACAGCACGACATCAGAAATACCAGCACCCGTGTCGAGCAAAATCACGTCGTAGTGCGGCGTCAGCAGCTGAATGACGTTTAAAAATTCGTTGCGCACTTCCGGCGTCAGACGCGAATATTCGACCATGCCCGAACCAGCCAGCAACACCGAAAAACCACCGGGCGCTGAAACAATAGCGTCCTTGAGCTTGGCTTTTCCGGTAAATACATCGTGTAGGGTGATTTTGGGATGCAGATTCAAAATCACATCAAGATTGGCCAGGCCCAAGTCCGCATCGAGCACTAGCACGCGCTGGCCACGCCGCGTCAATGCGGCAGCGAGGTTGGCAGAAACAAAAGTTTTCCCTACGCCGCCTTTACCGCTGGTGATGGCAATGATGCGTGCACTCGGGCCGCTCGGGACGGGAGCCGTTGGCAGCACTGAAGGGGCAGCAGTGGCCGACACAGCAGCAACTGCTGCAGTCGCTGAGAGGGTAAGGGGCAGGGACGACGCGTCGCTCATGTCATCGCTTTCAGTAGGCGCCATCGGGGCTAGGTAAAGGCGGCAAATCGCCCCAGTCTGCGGGGGAGTAGAGCGGGCCAAACAGCAGGCTCTTTTCTTCGGCGCTGACGGTGCTGTTGGGCTGCGCCTCAATGCACACACGGTTGCGTCCAGTGGTTTTGGCTTGGTAGAGCTGGTAGTCGGCGCGGTCGGTCCAAAGGGTGGTGGTCGAGCGCACCCATTGCAGCGCAAAAGCGCCGCCAATACTCACGGTAACGCATAGATTTTTGTGGGGTGCCACTTGTACAACGGTGGTTTCAACCGCACGGCGAATGCGCTCGGCCAAAGCTTGACCAAATGGTCCTTGGCAGGCAGGCAGTACGACGGCAAATTCTTCGCCGCCGTAACGCGCCAAGGTGTCCATTGGGCGCACACAGGCATTGAGGGTTTGTGCCACGGCTTGTAACACCCGGTCACCGGCCAAATGGCCGTAGGTGTCGTTAACTTGCTTGAAATGGTCGATATCCAGCATCAGCAACAGTGCCGCCTCGCCAGAGCGGGTGACGCGGTCGATTTCGCGTTCCAGCACTGAACGAAAGTGGCGCCGATTGGCCAGCCCAGTCAATGGGTCGCGCAGCGACAACTCACACAAGCCATCAATCAGGCTTTGCAAATAGACCGTGGGCGAGGGATCCGGTGGAGGTGCTGCAACGCCGTCGGCCTGCTCGACCAACGCGATCGCTGTTTCCAGATCTAAATCGTGCAGGTGAATGGGTTGGGTGGGCGTGGGATGGGACACGAATACAGGCAAATAAGTTGAAGTAAGTGTAACCGTGCAGTAGGCTTTTATTTATCCTAAAGAGGGGGTTGCGTCTGCAGTAAAGCACCCATTTCACCCGCCTTTTCAGGGGATGGCGATTGCAGCGCCTGTATAGCGGCAGCGTCTGAACGGTAAAGCTTCAGAGGCTGGTCAGGCCGCAAAACTTGAGCGCGCAGCAACACTTGCTCGACCGGCAGCTTCAGGCCGCTGATGTGCAGCGTACTGCCATGAAAGCGCACCAACGCCTCGATACGGGCAAAAGTTTCGACACCAGTGACGTCGATACGGTTAATCGACTGGGCAAATAGGCAGACATGGCGCACCTGTGCCGACACAGCCAAGCGGTCTGACACATCGCGCTCTAGCGCGCTAGCCGAGGCAAAGTCCAGCTCAGCGTCCATGCGCAGCGCCAGCACGTCGGGTGCCAGCGGCGGCAGACCCCACAAGTGGCGGTCGCGCAAGCTGCCATCGGGATGCAAGCCGACTTCAATGATGCGCGGATGCAGGCGCTGGTACAAAAAATGGCTCAAATTGACCAGCAGTCCCACCAATACGCCCCAATACAAGCGCGGTGCCGTCGCCAGCGTAATGGCAAACGTGGTGACGCTGATAGCAGCCTCAATGCGTGAGATGCGCCACAACTGGACAAACATACTGGGTTTGATCAAGCCGGTGATGGCCGTGACCACCACCGCAGCCAGCACCGCTTGGGGCACGTGGTACAGCGCCGGCATCAGCCACAGCAAGGCCACCAGCACCAGCGCTGTCGCAAAAATCGTGGCCCAGCCAGTGCGTGCGCCGGCATATAAGTTAATGGCCGAGCGCGAGAACGAAGCGCTGGTGGCAAAGCCACCGCACAGGCCAGAGCTGATTTTGGCCATGCCGTGGGCCATCAGGTCTTGGTTTTCGTTCCAGCGTGTGCCACCGCTTTGGTGGTCAACTTTGGCGCTGGAGGCAGTTTCTAAAAAGCTAACCAGCGTAATCACCAACACCGGCATGATCAGCGCGCCAAAGGTACCCCAAGGCAGTGCGCCAGGCCAGTAAAAATGCGGCAGGCCAGCGGGCAGTGCGCCAATCACTTTGCCGCCGCCTTCGGCGTAGCCCAGCGCCCAACTCAACGCACCCGCGCCGCCCATCACCACGATCACTGCCGGAAACTGCGGCCACTGGCGCTTGGCCAACACCAGCGCCGCCACACTGCCCAAGCCAAAGCCGGCAGCGCCCCAGTCAAAGTGCGACCACTGCGGGCTGGCGAGCAAGCTCTCTAGCGGCACGCCCAAGCCGGTGAGCGCAGGCAACTGCGACACCAAAATCAGCCACGCCGCCGCCTGCGTAAAGCCGCCCAGCACCGGCGAAGTCACCAACTGCAGCAGCCAGCCAAAACGCGCCACGCCCATTAATAGTTGCACTGCGCCCGACAACAACGCCATCCACACCGCCAACGCCACCCACTGGGCACTGCCCGGCTCGGCCAGCCCAGTGAGCGAGGTGCCAATCAGCAAGCTGGTCAGCGCCGTCGGCCCCACGCCCAAGCGGGTCGAAGAACTCCAAAGCACCGCCACAATGGCCGGCAGCAGCGAGGCATAAATGCCCGACACCAACGGCATACCGGCCAAAGCCGCGTAGGCCACACCTTGCGGCACCAGCATCAGCCCCACCGTCATGCCCGCCCAGAACTCGCCGCGCAGCAACTGTCGGTCAGGTCGCGGCCATGCCAGAAAGGGAAACCAGCGGTAAAGGTGAGAGGCGGCGGACATGGATGGGTGATTTTTTGTACGGCAGTGTGTCGATCGATTGTCAGCGCCTTTCTACGCCCGCTTAGGGAGTTTCTGACTCCTTTAGGCACCAAACTCCGCAAAAAGCCATATAGCTCCCGAGTAGATAATTGCCCCCATGACCCACACCGTCCTGCGACCACTTTGGCTGCGCACGCTGGCTTTTGCCACGTTGCGGGTCTTGTTGCTGGCTTTGGTGTTGGCACCGAGCTTGGGGCAAATACACCGCGCA
>JAGNUJ010000111.1 GCA_017987055.1 Giesbergeria sp. | reverse complement strand
CCTTGCCGCTGGCGATGGCGTTTGCCATTGCCAGTGGCTTGAAACCCGAAGCCGGGCTGTGGACGGCCATCATCGGCGGCTTTTTGGTGGCGCTGCTGGGCGGCAGCAACGTGCAAATTGGCGGGCCAGCGGGTGCCTTCATCGTCATCGTCTACGGCATCGTCGAGCGCTATGGCCTAGCCAACCTGCTCATTTGCACCGCCAGCGCTGGGGTGCTGCTGTTTCTGCTGGGGCTGTTCAAGCTGGGCAATTTGGTGCGCTTTGTGCCTATCAGTATCGTGATTGGCTTTACCAACGGCATCGCCGTGCTGATTGCGCTGTCGCAGCTCAAAGACTGGCTGGGGCTGGCGATTGAGAAGATGCCGGGCAACTTTTTCTCGCAAGTGCATACGCTGGCGCTGCACATCGGCAGCGTCAATCCGTATGCGCTGGGGCTGGGGCTGGCGTGTTTGGTGGGGGTGTTCGTCTGGCCGCGCTTGTTTCTGCACGGCTCGCCGGTGCTGCGCTTGGCCGATGGCCTGTCGGTACACCGCTTTGCCCGCATTCCCGCGCCGGTGGTGGCGCTGGTGACGCTCACGGTGCTGGCGCGTTGGTTTGACATGCCGGTCGAAACCATTGGCAGCAAATTTGGCGGCATCCCGCAGCAGCCGCCCTCGTTCGCCCTGCCCGATTTTTCGTGGGAAACCGCCCGCCTGCTGGTCACGCCCACCATCACCATTGCACTGCTGGGCGCGATTGAATCGCTGCTGTGCGCGCGCGTCGCCGACCAGTTGGCCACTGATCCCAGCTACCGCAAACACGACCCCAATCAAGAGCTGATGGCGCAAGGCGTGGCCAACTTTGTCGTGCCGTTTTTTGGCGGCATGCCCGTCACCGGCACCATTGCCCGCACCGTGACCAACCTGCGCGCCGGTGCCACTTCGCCGGTCGCTGGCATCGTCCACGCGGGCGTGCTGGCGCTGATCGTGCTGGTGGCCGCGCCGCTGGCGCTGCACATTCCGCTGGCGGTGCTGGCCGGCATCTTGCTGTTTGTCGCGTGGAACATGGGCGAGTGGAAAGAATTTATCCGCCTGCGCCACTTCAGCAACCACTACCGGCTATTGATGCTGGGCACCTTCTTTTTAACGGTGGTGTTTGACCTGACTGTGGCGGTCGAAGTGGGCTTGGTGCTGGCTTGCGTGCTGTTCGTGCGCCGCATGGGCGAGCTGTTTCGCGCCGAGCCGGTGCTGGCCGAGGGGCTGGTTGACGCAGCGGTGCGCGCCACGGCAGACACCAGCGCCAGCGCCCCTGAGTCCATCACCCGCCCGCGCCGGGTGTGGCGCTTGCACGGCGCTTTGTTCTTTGGCGCTGCCGCCAAGATCGACCCCATCGTCGCCGCCATCGAAGCCGGCCCCGAAGCGCTGGAGCTGTGGCTAGACCTGCGCGACCTGTTCGCGCTGGACACCACCGGGCTGGAAGGGCTGGAGCAAATCCTCAAAGCCGTCGGCCAGCGCGGCGGGCGGCTGCACATCCTGCACGCGCAAGCGCAGCCGCAGTCGCTGCTGCAGCGCTCGGGCTTTAACGCGCATTTGGCGGCGCAAAACGCCAAGCACAGCGCAGATTTAGCATCAAATCAGCCTACAGCCCAATAAACACGTGCGCTAGCAGCTATTGTTTTTGATATCGGGTAACAACCCGTGGATTGCATACAACCCCTGAACAGGCTCAAGCCGTTCGTTTTTTGCTTTTATCGGCCTTATCGCCCAGCAGCATGGCGCGCATATCGTGCAGCGAGACTGCGCTTTGCACCCCCACCGGCACGCGCGGTGTCGGCTTAAAAGCGTGGCCGTAGACGATTTCAAACGTCAGCGACAAGCGCCCGGCGTCGGCCGGGTCGGCCAGTCGCTCGGTCAGCGCTTGCAATAAGCGGCGCTGCCAAGCGCGCCCGCGCAGAGCGCCAAAGCGCTGCGGGTGCAAATTCACGCCCAGCCCGCGCAGCTCTTGCAGCAGGCGCGGCGCGTCGGCAAAGGTCAGGGTGATGCGCTCCATGTCCATCACCGGCTCGGCAAAACCGGCTTGGACCAGCATGTCGCCCCAGTCGTGCATATCGGTAAACGCATGGCCCGGCGGCGGCCAGCCCAGCTCGGCATACAGCGCGTGCAGCTCGCGCAAGGTGTCTGGCCCAAGGCACGAAAACATCACATAACCATCCACCGCCAACGCCCGGTGCCACTGCGCAAACAGCGCTTGCGGGTCAGCGGCCATGTGCAGCGCCATATTCGCCCACAGCATTTGCACGCTGCCTTCGGGCGGCGCTTCAAAGCGCGTCGCGCCACCCATCCAGCGCGACGCGCGCCACCACGGCGTGGCCAGCGCTTGGGCGATGTGGGCTTGGCGCTGCGGGGCGGTTTCGGTGACAAAGCACTGCGCGTCGGGGTAGCGCTGGCGCAGCAAGGCATGCGCCTCTAAGCCGCCGCGCACGGCGTCCCAGTGACACCAAGCGGCAGGAGCGGCGCGAATCCACTCCAGCCGCGCCTCCATGCGCCGGGCGACCTCCTCGTGCAACCAAGGAGACGGCGCGGGCAGGCCAGCGTGCCAGCGGGCAGCGGCAACAGGGTCAATCGTGGGAGGGCGCTGGGTGGACATAAACGGCAGAAAGTGATGAAAAAATAAGCAAAAACGCTCCCTCAAGAGCGCCGTATATTGGACACCAACATGGTCAACACCTTCATCTCAAGGCTATCGACGCGCTGGCGCGGCCTGCTGCAGCACCTGCCCAGCCAGTGCGCCGTCTGCCACGCTTGGCCAGCGCAGCGCCTGTGCCATGCGTGTACGGCACGTTTTATGCAACTGCAGCCGCGTTGCAGCACCTGCGCTATGCCGATGCCGATGCCGATGCCGATGCCGTTGACCGCCGCTGCGCCGCCACAGTGCAGCACCTGCCTGCGCCAGCCGCCGCCGCTGGACGCCTGCATCACCGCCGTCACCTACGGCTACCCGTGGAGCAGCGCCATCGCCCAATTCAAATTCCAAGGCGACCCCAGCTGGGCGGGTGCTTTGGCGGCGTTGTTGCACCGCACGCCGCAGGTCGAAGCGGCGCTAGCAGCGGCCGATTGGGTGTTGCCGATTCCCCTGTCGCGCCAACGCCTGCAAGAGCGCGGCTTTAACCAAGCACTGCTGCTAGCGCGCCTACTGGCACCGGGCAAAGTCAGCGCCGATATGCTGCTGCGTATTCAACACACCACCGCACAAAGCCAACTGCCGCGCGCCCAGCGGCTGAGCAATCTGAGCGGCGCGTTGGCCATCGAGCCGCTGCGCCAGCCGCAATTGCAGGGCAAATCCGTCGTGCTGATCGATGATGTGATGACCACTGGTGCCACGCTGCACACCGCCGCACGGGCGCTGCGCCAAGCCGGGGCGGCGCACATCAGCGCCCTCGTCGTAGCGCGCACTGAGCATTGAAATAAACTTGCGCGCTTTGCGTCAAACCCCATGTTCAACATCGTCTTGGTCGAGCCAGAAATTCCCCCCAACACCGGCAACGTGATTCGCTTGGCGGCCAACACCGGCTGCGCGCTGCACCTGATTGAGCCGCTGGGGTTTTCGATGCAAGACCGGCTGATGCGCCGCGCCGGACTCGATTACCACGAGTACGCCCGCGTGCTGCGCCACGCCAGCTGGGCCGCGTTTATCGAGGCGATGCAGCCCGATCCAGCGCGCCTGTTTGCCCTGACCACGCAGGGCAGCAGCTTGCTGCACGAGCGCCCATTTGCGCCCGGTGATTGGTTTGTCTTTGGTGCCGAAACCCGAGGCCTGGCACCCGAGTTGCGCGACACCTTTGCGCTGTCGCAGCGCCTGCGCCTGCCGATGCTGGCCGGCCAGCGCAGCCTGAACCTGTCTAACGCGGTGGCAGTGACGGTGTTTGAGGCGTGGCGACAAAATGGCTTTGCCAGCATAGAAATACAAGCAAAAACAGCCTCTAGCCCTTTAAATACGGGCGCTAATAGCTATTAAATTGATAGTTACTTCACCGCCTGCGCACCGCGCTGCACAAAGAACAAACCCGCGCCCACCGCCATCAACAGGCCGCCAAACACGCGGTTTTGTCCGCGCAGCGCACGCGGGCTAGACAGCAAACGCCGCAGCGCGCTGGCACTGGCCGCGTAGCTGTGCATCACCACCAAATCAATCGTCACCATCGTCGCGGAGACGATGGCCAACTGCAGCGCCAGCGGGCGCTCGGGCGAGATAAATTGCGGCAGCACCGCAACCATAAAAATGATGCCTTTGGGGTTGGTGGCGTTGGTCAAAAAGCCGGTGGCGCAGCGCTTTTGCCAACTGCCGGCATCCGCAGCGGCGGGCGCGGCGCGGGTGCCATCCGCTGACGTATTGACCATCTGCGACGGTGCCGAAGCCGAGCGCCACTGGGCAAAGCCGACATAAATCAAATAGCACGCGCCCAGCACCTTGACGGCGTTGAACGCCACCTCCGACGCGAGCAGCAGCGAGCCGACACCGGCACCGGCCACCAGCAAAATCAGCAACAACCCCAGTTGCAAACCAACAATCGTCGCGCTGGCCTTGCGCAGGCCAAACGACAGGCCGTGGCTCATCGACAACACCGCGCCCGAGCCAGGCGAGATGGCAATCACGCAGGTGGCGGCGACAAAAGCCAGCCAAGTATGCAAATCCATTGGGGAAATCTTCAGTCAAAAAACGGGGTCTGATTTTAACAATGGCCCCTCAAAACCTGCTGCAAGCGCGTGCTACGCTTACCCGCATGTTCAATCCCTCTCAAGCCGATGTGCGGCGCTTTTTCTGCGCCGTCCACGCCAAAACCCAGAGCGGTGCCCCGATGGAGGCCATCGAAACGCTGGCCAGCCTGTGGATTGCCGAGCACCCCGAGTACCACGCCGCGCTGTCGGACGTGGACGCAGCCTTAGCGCGCGACTACGACGCCACGCCCGAGCAGACCAATCCGTTTTTGCACCTGTCAATGCACCTGTCCATTAGCGAGCAGTGCAGCATCGACCAGCCGCGCGGCATCCGCCAAGCGGTCGAGCTGCTGGCCAAACGGCTCGACGACGGCCTGCACGACGCGCACCACGCGACGATGGAATGTTTGGGCGAGATGCTGTGGAACAGCCAACGCTCGGGCCGCCCGCCCGACGGCAACGCCTACATCGCCGCCGTGCAGCGCCGCGCCACGCGGGATTGAGGCCGCACGCCCCAAACCGTTTCCACTCACAATCGCCGACAGCGGTTGTGCCGAAGATTCCTCGTTATCTACACACTTATTTCCATGAAATTTCAAGGTTCTCAGAATTACGTTGCCACCCAAGATTTGATGCTGGCGGTGAACGCGGCCATCACGCTGCAGCGCCCGCT